>NZ_JBHWLY010000127.1:0-7013 GCF_042730435.1 Nocardioides sp. NPDC059952
CGCGATGTCGTCGACCGACATCGCGCGCACCTTCACCGCGGCCAGCTCGATCGCCAGCGGCAGGCCGTCGAGCCGCGTGACGATCTCGTCGACGCGACTCTCCTCGAGGTGGACCCCGGGCCGCGCGGCGACGGCTCGGCGGCGAAACAGCTCGCTGCCGTCGTACGTCCCCAACCTGCCGAGCGGGTAGACCCGCTCCGCGCCGATGGCGAGCGGGCTCCGGGAGGTGGCCAGGACGGTCAGGTCGCGCACCGTCGCGACCAGGAAGGCGGCCAGGTCGGCGACGGCGGCCACGATGTGCTCGCAGTTGTCGAGCACGAGCAGGGTGGGCGCGCCGTCGAGCTGCTGCGCGATCCGCGACCGCACGTCGGCCCGCTGCTCGGGGGTGAGCCGGTCACGGTGAGCGACCGAGTCGCGCACACCGAGAGCCGAGCCGACCTCGCTGACCAGGTCCTCGGGAGCGGTCACGCCGACCAGCTCGACGAAGTGAACCACCGGCTGCTCGGCACCATGGGCGATCACCTGGGCAAGACTGGTCTTCCCCAGCCCTCCGGGACCGAGGATGGTGACGACCCGCGAGCTCTTCAGCAGGGCGGAGACCTCGGCGGCGTCCTGCTCGCGGCCGATCAGCACGTCGGCGTCGTGACGCAGCCCCGAGCGCACCGGGCGGTCGCGCGCGAGCAGCTCGGCGTGGACGGCCCTCAGCCGTGGGCTCGGGTCGACACCGAGCCCGTCGGCCAGCCCGGTCCGGTACGCCTCGAAGCGCTCCAGCGCCGCCGGCACCCCGTGCACGGCAGCGACGGCGCGCAGCACCGCCTCGGTGACGTCCTCGTCGGACTCGATCCGGACGAGCCGTTCGAGGAGCGGCAGCGCCTCGGCGTAGTGCCTCTCCGCGGCCAGCCGCAGCGCCTCCGGACGCAGCGACCAGGCATCGACCTCGGCGGCTCGGAGGCCGAGGCGGTAGCCCCGCGGCGTACGTTCGATCGCACCGGCGTCTGTCGCCGTCCGGGCCCGGGAGACCACCACCTGGAGCGCCTTGGCGGGGTTGGCCGGGATGTCGTCACGCCCCCAGATCTCCTCGACCAGAGCAGCCTCGGAGGCACCCCGTGGACCGGCATCGACCAGGGCGCGCAGGAGCGCCCGGGTCCGCTCGCCCGCCACGGGTGCACCCGCCCAGGTGACCTCGTCCAGCACACTCAGCGTCGTCACAGCCGCCATTCTGTCATAACGATATATCGCGTACGTACGGGATAACGCAGCCTCTCCGACGCGTCAGCCGCTGTAACACGTCGTTCGTAGGACTGCTCGCCCCATTAGATAGGGCGAATAGTCCTACGAACAACGTGTTACACCGCGCGCTGGTCGACCTCGTCCAGATCGATCAGGTTCTTGACGGCATCGAGGCGGCGCGTCGACTCGTCCGGGTCGACCGTGCGGCGGTCGATGAGCGCGAGCTCCTGGTTGGCCTCGGCGAACGGGCGCATCCGCTTCTCGTAGGCCGCGAAGGCGTCAGCGTGGTCTGCGGCACGCCCGAGCTCGAGAGCGAGCACGTAGGCGCCGACGAGCGCGAGGCTCGTGCCCTGACCCGACAGCGGCGCGGCGCAGTGGGCGGCATCACCGAGGAGGACGGTGCGACCACGAGACCAGGTGTCCATCCTGATCTGAGCCATCGAGTCGAAGTAGAAGTCCTCGGCGGTCCACATCCGCTCGATGAGTGCAGGGACCTCCCAACCGAGGCCGGTCACGTGCTCGGCGACAAGCCGCTTCTGCGCCTCGATGTCGCGGTAGTCGTAGTCGATCGGGCCGGAGGCGAAGCCGAGGAAGATCCGCAGCTCCTGGTTGTCACGCACGGTCATCACACAGCCGCCGTCGCGGCCGTCGTTGATCCAGGTCTGCCAGCGGTCCATGCCGAGGAAGTTGTCCTGGCTGAACACCGACAGGTAGGTGCCGAGGTGGTGGAGGTAGTCGGCTTCAGGCCCGAAGACGAGACGGCGAGTGCTGGAGTGGAGGCCGTCGGCGCCGACGACGAGGTCGAAGTGGCGCGGGGCGGCATGCTCGAACTCGACCAGGACGCCCTCGGCGTCCTCGTGGATCGCGGTGACCGAGTCACCGAAGAGATGCTCCACGCCGTCGAGGCGCGCGTGGACGAGGTCGACGAGGTCCTCGCGGAGGATCTCGATGTCCTCGGAGTCGAGCTGCCCCGAGGAGAGCGCGAACTCCTCCGAGCGCATCACCTCGTTGCCCTCGGCGTCGAGCATGTTCATGCCGATGGACTCGTTCCTCAACGCGCGGGCCGGAGCTTCGAGCCCCATCCGGCGCAGGACGGTGAGGGCGGCGCCGCGTACGTCGACGGCCTGGCCGCCTCGTCGCAGCGCCGGCGCGCGCTCGACGACGACAGGGGTCAGCCCCTGTTCGCGCAGCCAGAACGCGAGGGCGGTGCCGGCGACACTGGAGCCGGAGATCAGGACGGTGGTCATGAGCGATCCTTCCAATACGGTGTATATTGAGGTAGAACAAAACGGTAGCGAATACGCCTCTGACCTGGCAATACACAACTTCTACTGGACTAGCACAGTAGTTACCTGGCTAGAATCTGTCCTAGCACAGAGATGAAGGGAGCCACCGTGGCCGGCTCGACCGAACCGACGTACGTCCGCATCGCCACCGAGCTGACCCGGCGCATCGACCAGGGCGAGATCGAGCCCGGCGGCAAGGTGCCCTCGACCCGCCAGGTCGCCGAGGAGTTCGGCGTCGCGCTCGCGACCGCGACGAAGGCGCTCGACGTGCTGCGGGCCGGCGGGCTCGTGATCACCCGCCCGCGCTCGGGCACCGTGGTCGCGCCGCGCGCCGACACCTCACGGACCTCGGTGCCCAGGACTCTCACCCGCCGTCAGGTCCTCGCCGAGGCCGTCGCGATCGCCGACACCGAGGGGCTGGACGCGGTCTCGATGCGCGCGGTCGCCGGGCGCTGCGGCGTGGCCCCGATGTCCCTCTACCGCTTCGTCGAGAGCAAGGAGCAGCTGGTCGCTGCGATGGCCGACTCGGTCTATGCGGCTTCCCGGTTCGCTGTAGATCCCGATGCGCCCTGGCGCGAGCGCGCCGAGGCGCTCGGCCGCGAGCTGTGGCGGCTGCACCGAGACCACCCCTGGCTGGGCCGCACCCAGCCGCTGACCCGCCCGATGATGCTCCCCAACCTGCTCCGCTTCGGCGACCGTCTGCTGGGCGCGCTCGAGGGCCTCGGGCTGCCACCGAAGACCCAGTTCGACATGCACGTGCTGCTCTTCAACCACGTCGCCGGGCTGGCCGCGAACATCGAGCGCGAGGACGAGGCCGTGTCCCTGACCGGGGTCTCGGCCGAGGAGTGGACCGACCGCCAGTACGTGCCCCACTTCGGCAACGACTCCTTCCGGAGCGCCTTCCCGCACATGGCCCGGCTCTTCGGCCCGACCGCCCTGCTCGCCGACGGCTACGACATGGACATCGACGAGCTCTTCGAGCTCGGTTTCGGCCTCCTGCTCGACGGCATCGAGGCGTACGCACAGCGACAGGCAAGAATGGGTCCGTGACCGTCGAACTCCGCTCTGACAACGCCGCCGCCGTCTCCCCCGCGATCCTGGAGGCGATGGCCGCCGTCAACTCCGGCTCCGCGCTCGCCTACGGAGGTGACGAGGTGACCGCCGCCCTCGAGAGCCGGGTCCGCGAGGTCTTCGAGCACCCGACGGCCCGCGTGTTCCCGGTGCTGAGCGGCACCGCCGCCAACGCGCTCTCCCTCTCCGCCCTGACGCCGCCCTGGGGCGCGGTGGTCTGCCACGAGACCGCGCACATCCTCAGCAGCGAGGGCGGCGCCACCTCCCTCCTGAGCGGCGGCGCGGTGATGAGCGGGATCGCGGGCGAGAGCTACAAGATGGCCCCGGAGGCGCTGCAGGCCCACCTGGACGGCGTACGTTGGGGCGACCCGCACCACTCCCAGCCGACCGTCCTCTCGCTGACCTCGCCCTCCGACTACGGCACCGTCTACTCCGTCGCGGAGATCACCGAGCTCACCGCGATCGCGAAGACCCGCGACCTGAGCGTCCACCTGGACGGCGCCCGGTTCGCGAACGCCGTCGTAGCCACCGGCGCCGCGCCGGCCGACCTGACCTGGCGGGCCGGCGTCGACGTACTCTCGCTGGGCGCGACCAAGAACGGCGCCCTCTCGGCCGAGGCGATCGTCTGCTTCAGCGACGCACCCGCCGACGAGCTCGTCTACCGCACCAAGCGCAGCGGTCACGTCACCTCGAAGATGCGCTACCAGTCGGCCCAGCTGCTGGCCTACCTCACCGACGACCTCTGGCTCCACAACGCGCGCAACGCCAACGAGCGGATGGCCGAGCTCGCCGCCGGCCTCGAGCAGGCAGGCGTACGCATCACCAACTCCGTCGACGCCAACCTCGCCTGGGTGGACCTCCCCGAGGAGACGGCCGACCGCCTGGAGGCAGCCGGGGTGCTCTTCTACCGGCTCGGCGGACAGGTCCGGTTCGTGACGTCGTGGCAGACCACGAGCGAGGACGTCCGCGCCGTCCTGAGCCACCTCGAGGCGGCCGACCCGAGCTGAGACATGGCCACGAGGCCACATCTGGGAATCCAGGGGGTGAACTCGGTAACCTCACCCGCCTATGCCTCACGACCTCCAGGTCCCCCACCTCACCCCCAGCACGACCGTTTCGACCCAGCCTGCCTCCGGGCCGGCGAAACGGCTACGTGGCGACGTCCAGGGGCTACGCGCCGTCGCCATCCTCACTGTCCTTGCCGCCCACGCGGGAGTCTCCTGGTTCGCCGGCGGTTTCGTCGGCGTCGACGTCTTCTTCGTCATCTCGGGCTTCCTGATCACCCAGCAGCTCGTCGGTGAGCTCGGCCGCACCGGCCGGATATCGCTGAGGCGCTTCTACGCGCGCCGGGCCCGGCGCATCCTCCCGGCCGCCACCCTCACCCTGGCGGCCACCGTGGTCGCCGCGGTGCTCCTGCTGGGTCCCGCGCAGGTCGCCCCGCTCGCCACCGACGCGGTCTGGGCCTCGGCGTTCGCCGCCAACATCCGGATGGCCATCGCCGGGACCGACTACTTCCAGGCCGAGCTGCCACCCTCACCGGTCCAGCACTTCTGGTCGCTGGCGGTCGAGGAGCAGTTCTACCTGGTCTGGCCGCTCGTCGCGCTGGTCTGCATCGTCCTGGCGAGCAGGATCGGCGCCTCCCGGGGTGGCGAGCGTGACGTCCAGCAGGGCTCGGTACGGGCTCGCCGGTTCCTCCTCGCCGCCATCGCGCTGATCACCCTCGCCAGCTTCGCCTGGTCGATCGTGCACACGCCCGCGGAGGCCACCGCGGCCTACTTCTCCTCGCTCACCCGTGCCTGGGAGCTCGGGATCGGTGCGGCGCTGGCGATCCTGGTCACCAGCGGCCGGGTGATGCAGCGGCTCGCCGGCGTGCCCGTCGCTCGGGAGCTCCTCGCCCTCGGCGGGCTGGCCGCGATCGTCATCGCCTGCCTGGCCTACGACGAGTCCACCCCGTTCCCCGGCTTTCACGCCGCGCTCCCGGTGCTCGGCTCGGCGGCCGTCATCCTCGCCGGCGCTCTTCCCTCGGGCGAGACGACGATCGGTGCCAGGCTGCTGTCGGTGGCGCCGATGCGAGCCATCGGCGACTGGTCCTTCTCGCTCTACCTGTGGCACTGGCCGCTCCTGGTGCTGCCCGAGATCGTCCTGCAGCGTGAGCTCACCTGGCCCGAGCGCGGCCTGGCCGTCGCGGGTGCGTTCGTGCTGGCGTACGTCTCCTTCCGGCTCGTCGAGGCGCCGTTCCGTGAGGGCGCGCTGTGGCGGCCGACGCGGCGTGCGCTGACCTTCTACCCGGTCAGCATCGCGCTCGTGGCGGCCATCGCGTTCGGCGGCACCGTCTACGCCGACTTCGAGGCCACCCGCGGCGACTTCCAGCCGGCGATCACCCTGGCCGACGCACCCGCGGCCGATCCGTCGCTGGACGAGCAGGAGGCGCTCGTACGAGCCTCGGTGCTCGCGGCACGCGAGGACACTGCGGTCCCGACCGAGCTGCGTCCTGCGCTCACCGAGCTCGACTCCCTCAAGCCGAGCCGGACCCGCTGCGACTACACCGACGACACCGAGCGCGACCTGTGCGTCGACGGCGACCCCGACGGGGACCGGACCATGGTGGTCTTCGGGAACTCCCACGCTCTCCACTGGGTCCCGACCCTGAACCGGATCGCGAAGCAGCACGGCTTCCGGGCCTACTTCCTGGTCAAGAACCGCTGCGTCTCGGCCTCGATCACCACCGACCGCGGCGGCGACGAGCACGACCCCTACACCGAGTGCGACGACTTCAACCGGTGGGCCTTCAAGCAGTTCAAGCGGCTCGACCCCGACCTGACCGTCGTCTCCACCGCCCCGCCGATCAAGGGCGTCTTCGACGAGGACGGCGACTGGGTCGGCGAGAGGGACCAGATCGACGAGCTCATGCACCCGGCCTACGCCGACTTCCTGCGCCGGGTGGACAAGCACACCGGACGCACGGTGCTGATCCGCGACATCCAGGGATTCGACGCCAACGCCGGCACCTGCCTGTCCCGGCCCGGTGCCACGCTGGGCGACTGCCTGATGGGCGCGGTGGAGTCGCGGGAGCGTTCGATCGACGTCCAGGTCCGGGCGGCCGAGAAGGTCGGTGTCGACGTCGCCGACATGAGCTCCTACTTCTGCTGGGACGGGTCCTGCCCCGCCGTCGTCGGCGACACCATCACCCACTACGACGGCACCCACATGTCGCGCCAGTACGCACCCCAGCTCGTCGAGCCGCTGGCCCGCCGGCTGGGGCTCCGCACCCAGGGATAGCCCGCCCGAACAGGACGCACGCACAGACCAGGAGGGGGGGGGGGGGGGGGGCCGCCGGGGGGGGGCGGGCGGTCGCTTGCCCACCAGTACCCCGTCGGCGCCGTACACGTCGCCGCCCCCCCCGCGGCGGGTGGAGTGCAGGTAGGG
>NZ_JBHWLY010000128.1:0-3304 GCF_042730435.1 Nocardioides sp. NPDC059952
GCTGCGCGAGCTCGGCCTGCTCGGTGTCGTCGAGTCCGGCAGCACGGCCGAGTTCCGGCCGATGTCGCTGATGCCGATCTACGGCGACCAGAACCGCGCAGCGGTCTACCTGCTCACCGTTCCCGCCGCAGGGCCCCAGGAGCCGTCAGAGGCCGCCTCAGGGCCCGCTGAGGACCTCACCGAGGCCCAGGCCTCCCCCGCTACCCACGGTCGCCCTGGCGGCACTCTGGCTCCTAACCAACCGATGCCTGTGGATGACTTTGAGACCCCCGCGCTTCTCCCTCTGGGAGAAGCAAAAGAACTCCCCCGCAGGCGCGCGAGCGCGAGCCCGCTGCGCGGGCCGGATCAGGCTCGAGGCGATTCTGGGACCGATCGCGATGCACCGGCCGCTGTGTGGCCGCTCCACAAACCCGCCACGACGAGGCAGGGCCAGCTGCGCGCGGCCGAGCGTCTCCGGTCGGAGGTCCCAGCGCTGCGCGGCAGCATCGCCCGATGGGACGCCGAGAGCGAGACCTACGTCCATGACACCGGCTCGTCAGCCGCTGGCCACGCCGGCCGCGAGCTCCAGGAGCTCAGCAGCCGGCACCTGCGCTCGCTGATCCGCGAGTTCCTCCGCGCCGGCTGGACCGTCTCGGACATCAAGTACGCCATCGACCACCGCCCCGACCAGAGCGCACACACCTGGACGACATCGGTCCACTCCCCCGCCGGCTGGCTCCGCGCTCGCCTGGGCTGGTGGCTCGACGAGCACGGCCGCCCGATCGCCTCGCTCTCGGCCCGCAAGGCCGCTGACCGCGAACTCGCCGAGCGCGCGGCCGCCGACCGACGCGCCGCGGCCGCCGAGCACCAGGCCGACGTCGCCGCTGGCGCGAGCTTCGCCGACCGATGCCGCCAGCTCGCCGGCGAGCGCTGGACTCAGCTGGTGGCCAAGATCGCCGCGCAGGCCGGCATCGGCATCAACCGCGGCGGCATCCACCGACCCCGCGCCGGCCGGTTCGCCGAGGGCGCCGCCCTGGTCACCATCGCCGAGCTCGCCGGCGGCCGCGACGTCGACGACCACCAGCTGCGGCAGGCCCTCGACCAGGCCCTCGCCAGCTGACCCGGCCGGCGGCCGGAGATCTGGTTTCACCGGCGGCTGGTTTCACCGGCTCGCCTGCGCGCGCGTAAGGGTTTCTGGCTCTGAGTCCGCCTCGGTGAAACCTAGCGTTTTCGCAGGTCAGAGGCGGTTTCACGGCTGGTTTCACCGGCCGAAACTGGTTTCACCGGCTCGCTTGCGCCACCTCGCGTGGCCTCGCGTACCTATGGAAGCGGTCCTAGCGCGTGTTGCGCCCGCACGAAAGAAACGCTAGGAGTGCTATACGTGATAGCACTCCTAGCGTAGGTTGCGTTGGTTGCGGATCTACTGGTTCACGGCAGCAGCTCGAGCGGCGGCGGCGCGATCGCGAGCGGCCTTGAGCTCACGACGTCCGGACTGCTCAGCGAGGCCGAGGCGCTCGCCGACCTGGCCGCCCGTGACGCGCTCGTCCTTGGCGAGCATCGCGTCGACGATCGCGTCGCGCTCCGGGCCGGCCGGAACCACCGCCGGCGCGGACGGGACAGCGCGCAGGCGCGACGCCGGCTGAGCGGTGGTGAGCGCCTTGGCGGTCTCGGCTGAGCGCTCACCGTGCGCGGCCTCGAGTCCGCGGCCGCTCACCGCTCGCTTCTCGTGAGCGCTCGCGGCCGCGGTCTCCGTGACTGCGATCGCCGGCGCCGGCTGAGCGGTTGAGCGCTCATCGGGAGCGCTCACCTCGTCGTGAGCGGTGGGCTGCGCCTGGAGCCGCCCAACGTCATGAGCGCTGCTCTGAGCGCTGCCCTGAGCGTCCATGTGGGCGCTCACCGAACCCTGGCGAGCCTCCTCATGAGCGGTTGAGCGCTCAGCAGACCGCTCATCGGTGAGCGCGGGCGCGAGCGCCTGAGCGTTGCTGTGAGCGGTCGAGCGCTCACCGGTGAGCGATGCCGGCGTGAGCGCTTGGGTGAGCGCCGGGACAGAGACATCGATCGGGCGAACCTCGGCCAGGACGGCGGCGACCGACACAGCTCCGTTCACGTAGGTCTCCGAGACAGCCCGCTGTCGCTGGGGTGCGACGCCCAGGGCGACGGCCTTCTGCGTCGCGTACGACCGGCTGGCGGCGTAGGCGAGGCGGCGCTCGGCGATCCACTTCGCGGGGCCGGTCGAGGTCGTGGCCAGCTCGTCGAGGCGGGCGTGGTCCATGCGAGCGGCGATCGCGGCGCGCATCATGGCGGCCTCGGCCTTCTGCTCGAGGTCATCGTCGATGAGGACCGACTTCACGCCCTTGAGGGTCCAGTGCCACGCGGCAGCGGCGAGGATCGGTGCAGCGGCGACGAACGCGCGGACGGCGATCTCGTCGCCGGTGCTGGTGACGTGGGTGTAGCCGATGGTCGCGCTCACGAGCGACAGGACCCAGGTGAAGACCTGGGCGGCCTTGCTCGGTCGGTTGAGCAGGCTGAGGCAGAACGCGGCGAGCGCGAACCCCACGATGCCGAGCTCCAGGCCGCCGGCCAGGATCCAGTGCGCTCCGGTGTCGCCGAGGCTGGAGGTCTCCAGGGCGGCGAGCATGTTGAAGAACCCGATGCCGTTGAGGATGAGCGCGCCCAGGGACGGGGCCGCGATGATCCCGGCGAGGTGCCAGCCGTTGGCGGCAGCCTCGGTCGGCTCGGTGACGGTGGTGGCTGTTGCGGTGGAGCCCATGAGAGTTGTCCTCTGTCTCGCGTGGTGCTTCAGCTGGTGGAGGGATCGGCTAGCACGTGGCGCAGGTATAGCGACGCTATCTGCACTAGCAGGGGAGCGCGTCAGCGCTCGTGGAAGGGGCGGCCGTCGTTGTACTCGTCGCCGAGCTGGGCCAGATAGGCCGCCACGGCGTGGCGGACAAGGCGGTCCTGGCTCCACTTCTCGCCGGTGGCCAGCGTCATGCCGGCTGCGGTGATGCGGAGGTGGGCACGCATCGTCTCCGAGGCGCGGATGTTGAACTGCGTCGAGCCGGCGTAGGGCTCGGCGCTGGCTGCGGGCGCGGTGGCCGGTTCAGGTGCCGCGGCTGCCTGAGGAGCTCGAGCGGCAGGCTTCTCGGCCGGCGGGGCGCTCTGTGGCTCAGGGTCGGCCTGGGGCTGAGCGAGGCTGGCGATGGGGTGGTCCTTGGCCAGGGCGGGCTTGCGTTCGATCTTGGTCATCGTGCCGTCTCCTCGACAGTCGTGGTGGGTGCAACGGGCGTGTTGGGCGCGGTGGCCAGGCCGGCGCGCTCGAGTAGGT
>NZ_JBHWLY010000128.1:3393-6961 GCF_042730435.1 Nocardioides sp. NPDC059952
CGTCGGCCAGGCCGGCGCGCTCGGGTAGGTGGCCCTCGATGACGAGGGAGCCGTAGGCCTCGCGCACCTCGCCCTCGCGGAAGTCCTGCTCTCCGGTGCTCTTGTAGCGGTTCACCACGATGCCGAGCAGCTCGACCTCGCGCTGGTTCATGTTGAGCTCGCGCACGGTCTCGAAGGACTCCATCACGTTCTTGATGGCCTTGAGTCCGCTCTTGGTCGCGTCGGTGACGACCACGACACCGTCAGCAGCGATCAGGCCGGCGGTCAGGAGCCGGCCCAGGGAGGGCGGCATGTCGAAGAGGACCAGGTCGTAGCCGGCGGCGAGCTCCCGCAGGGCGCGCTCGGCGCGGTAGGGGCCCTCGAGCGCCGAATCCATCTCCGCCTTGGCCAGGTCGAGGCCGGAGCCGAGCACGTCGACGTTCTCCCACAGCGAGGGCCGGATCACCGGGACGTCCTCGGCCTTGTCGCTCATCATCGCGATCGTGCCGTCGTCGACGTCGTCCTCGCCCAGCAGGGCGTCTGTCGCGTTCGCCTGCGGGTCGAAGTCGCACACGAGCACCCGCAGGCCTCGCAGAGCAGCCGCCTCGGCCATGAGCAGCACGAACGACGTCTTCCCGGTGCCGCCCTTCTGGTTCCCGAAGAGCCAGCGGCGCCGCTCCCGGCCCGGCTCTGTGTCGAGCTGAGTGGTTTCCATCGCAAACCCCCTGCATTCCTCCCGGGGCCTATCCCCGGGATCTTCGCTAGAAACCATAGATGCTATAGGCACGATAGCACACCTAGCAGTGAAAGCAAGCCTAGAAAGTATAGCAATGCTATACACGCTATACAAATTACATTACATATCATTTCATTACTGATGAAATGATATGTAATGTAATGAAAATCTTGACGGGAAGGTGGCGTACGTGGCAGCATGGGCGCCATGAGCGAGAACTCACCTCAGACCGCCGGGGCCGGCGCCCCGGCCCGGGATCAGCGCGATGAAACCGGCTCCACGCCGGCCCCGGCCGCCTCGGCGGCCTCGACGAGCGCCCCGGCGCCCCGGATCTGCCGCTGGCCGGGCTGCACCAATGTCTTGCCCGCCTCCGCCGGCCGCGGCCGCCCGCCGGCCTGGTGCGGCGAGCTCGTCGACGGCGTACGCCACACCGCGGTGAACGCGCACCGCGCGAAGGCCAACTCGGCCGGGCCGTCGGCGACGTCGACGACTCCGGCAGGGGAGGAGATCCCTGAGGACCGGCCGGTGACCCGGGCCCGCGGCGAGATCGCCCGGGCAGCCGAGGCCGTCACTGCCAGCCTCGCCCAGTGGAAAGCGGACCAGGCCGCCGGCGAGCTGCGCCTGGCCGCGATCGCCGACCAGATGACCGCCGCCCTCCGCGACCTCGACGGCACCGCCGTCGACACCGAAACCGCCGCCGTACGCCGCGAGACCGCGGCCGCGATCGACGAGGCCGAGCAGGACCGCGACGACGCCCTCGAGGCCGCCAGGGTCGCCGAGGAGGCCGCCGAGACCGCGGCCGCGGCCGCCGAGGAAGCCATCAGCGACCTCGAGCTCGAGCAGACCGCGCGCCGGGCCGCCGAGGATGCCGAGAAGGCGGCCCGCGAGGCCGCGGCCGCCGCCGAGCAGGCCGCCACCGAAGCCCAGGCGGAGGTCACCCGCCTCGATGGCCTCGTCGACCAGGCGGAGAGCACCATCGCCGGCCTGCGAGCCGACCTCGAGCGCGCCACCGAGGAGAACGCCCGCCTGGCGGCCGCCCGGGACGACGCCCAGGCAGTCCGCCAGGACCTTGCCGCCGAGCTCGAGCAGGCCCGGGCTGCGTACGCCTCACAGCTCGCCGACGTCCGCGCCGATGCCGAGCAGGCCCGCCGCGAGCACCGTGCTGCCCTCGAGCAGCTGCGCGCCGAGCAGCGCGCGGCGCTCGAGGAGCTCCGGGCTGAGCACCGCACTGCCCTGGAGGAGCAGCGCGCCGAAGCGGCCGAGAGCCGCGAGGATCTGCGCAGCTCCCACGCCGAGGCGATCGCCGAGCTCCGCGGCCGCCTCGAGGACATGAAGACCGAGCGCGACCAGTTGCGCACCGAGGCCACCGCGGCCGCCAAGGCCCACCGCGAGGAGCTCGCCTCCGTCCGCGACGAGCTCGCCCGCCGGCCCGCGCAGAGCTAGCCGGCTCACGCCCCCCGCGAGCGCAGACCTGCAGCCCCTGCTGCAGGTCTGCAGGTCTGCTGCATCTTCGCTGCAGGTTGATTGCATCCTCGGTTCATTGACTGCGTAGTTTTGACTCCTAGGTGTCAAAATGGATCCATGGAGTCAAGCCAGCTGGTTGCCGCGCTCGAGCGGGTGTGGGCCTCGATCCAGCGCCGGCATGCGGATGTGCCGCCGGTCGTGGTCACCCTCGGCGCTGGCAGCCTGGGCCAGCGCGCCGGCGAGCTGACGCTGGGCCACTTCGCAGCTCGACGTTGGGCGACTCGCGACGTCGACGCGGCGACCGCCGACCCGAACGGGCTCGCGGCCACACTCAACGGCGGCATGGCCGAGCTCTTCGTCGGGGGAGAGGGCCTGGTCCAGGGCGCGGAATCGGTCCTGGAGACGCTGCTGCACGAGGCAGCGCACGGCGTGGCCGACGTACGCCGGATCAAGGACACCAGCCGCCAGGGCCGCTATCACAACGCCCGCTACAAGGTCTTGGGGGAGGAGCTGGGCCTGGTCATCACCCAGCACCCGCAGATCGGCTGGTCGCTCACCGAGCTCGCGCCCGGGACGAGCGAGGAGTACGCCGACGAGCTCGAGGAGCTTGCCGCGGCGCTGGTCGCCTACCGCTACGCCGAGGGCCAGGTCCCGGCCCTGCCCGGCGACCCGGGCGCCGAAGATGGCGCAGCTGGTGACGCCGGCGGGGGAGAGGCCGGCGCCGGCGGCCGCCGGCCCAAGAACGGCCTGGTGCTGGTCTGCGGCTGCCCCAAGCCCCGCAAAATCCGCGCCTCGGCCGCGGTCGTCGACGCCGGCCCGATCCTCTGCGGCGTGTGCGGCCAGGAGTTCACGGCCGCCAGCTGAGCCCGGCCCTGGCGCATTCGACCCCGCGACGTTACCTCTCGCCGGGCTGTCACATATCGCCTCGAGCTCGCACTTGCCTCAAGTGAAGGCACCGCGAGAGAGGAAAACCGACCGATGACGCCACGTCACAAAACCGGCCAGCTGGCCACCTTCACGAAGCGTGAAGACACCACGCTGCCCGCAGGCAACCCGATGACCACCCCGACCACGTACGCCGCCCGGTCGCCGGCCGCGCCGCCCCTGGTGCTGCTCTCGGCCTGGCTCGCCGGCTTGGGCGTTCGGTGCGCGTCGACGAGCGCGCACATCCGCCGTGCTGGCCGCTCCGAGGGGCAGCCGGCACGGCGGGAGCAAGATGTAGGACAAGGGCACCATAAGGTCCCCGACGGGGTCGCTGGGCGCGGCCGCGAGGGTGCTGTGAGCCCGGTCAGTACGGCGGTTCGTCGTGGGCAGCCCGGCGCTGCTCCTCGCGGAGCTCGAGGTAGTCACGCCGGGCCTGCTCCCGGCCGAACCGCTCCAGCTTCTGAA
>NZ_JBHWLY010000129.1:0-6934 GCF_042730435.1 Nocardioides sp. NPDC059952
GCTCCCGGTCGTAGCCATAGAAGTCGATGTCGTGCACAACCCCGAGGTCGTAGCGGTCGCTGTCGCGCGGACTCATGTGGCGGACACCGTCGTGCGCTTCCCCGCCCTCAGAGGCAGGATCGCGTTCGGTGTGGGTGGTGGTCTCGGGCTCGTCATCGATGACCGTTCCCTGAACGACCGGGCCGTCAGCGGCGTACTGCCGGCCGCGGTACCAGGCGCCCAGGTCAGCCCGCAGCCGACGGGCGCCCACGACGAGGCTCTCGCCGCCGCCCCAGGTGCGACCAGCGAATCGCGATCCGATCGACCACAGATCCTTGCCCTCAGTGCGGCGCTGACGCGCGACGGTGACGCCGGCGTTCCAGCCGGCCAACATGCCGCCCCACCGGGAGCCCTGAGCTGCTCCCGACCGGCCGGCCTTAGCCTTGCTGGCCTTGCTCTTACCCGCCTTGGCCTTGGTGGCTTTGGCGGTCTTGGTGTCGGCGTACTCGGGGTTCGCCCAGCCTCGGGCAGCGCCCCACAGGCCGCGGGATGCGGTCAGTGAGTGCTTGTCCGGGGAGACGACCAGCCAGGTAGCGAAGGCGCAGACAATCAGCGTTGAGATCCACATCAGACTGCCTCCTTCAGCTCGTCGAGCAGCGCCTGGCCTCGAGCCTGAGCGCCCCAGTGCATCCCGCAGATCACGCAGCGGCCGTAGAGGCTGTCGCCGGCGTGGGTCTGGTGCCGGCGGAAGTCCTGCAGCAGGGCGACCTCGTCTTCGGTGAGCTCACGATTGGCAGCCATCACGCGGCCTCGCTCTCAGCGTTGGTGTAGACCTCGTGGGCGCGGCCGGCGAGCGCCAGCATCGCCTCCTTGAGGGTCGGTCGCGGGTGAAGCTCGGCGAACTCGCGGAGCTCGGTCGGGTAACCGATGGCCACCGTCTCGGCTTCGGCCCACCAGGCCTCATCGGCCAGACGGAACGTCTCGACCACGGTTTCGCGCCACAGATGGCGGCGCTTCGTCGCGGTAGCCATGTCAGATCCAGAAGGCGATCAGGCTGACCATGCCCTCGCCGATTGCCGTGATCACCGTCGTCAGCCCGTCACCGAGGCGACCCGGGACAGCGACGAGCAGAGCTGGGAGGACCGGGCCAGAGAACAGCAGCCAGTCCGGAGCGTCGTACTTGAACCACTTGTCGGGGATCATGGCGCACACCCACAGGCAGCCGATGCCCATCACCACGATCCACACGACCGCGGATCCGAGGTACTCCACGGTGAGTCCGTCGATAAAGCTGGTCAGCCACCCGATGGCTGCGTTCGCCCAGTCGCCGAGCACGCCCGTCGCTCCGATCACGCCGGATCCGACGAAGCTCGCGGCGGCGAACCTGACCAGAATCGCGTCGGCCAAGGGCAGCTTCGTTCGGGTCATCCCCCACAAGAAGCCTGCGCCCATTGCGATCATCACAAGCCAGCTCACGCCGGCACTTGCTGC
Source organism: Nocardioides sp. NPDC059952 (assembly GCF_042730435.1). Lineage (NCBI taxonomy): Bacteria > Bacillati > Actinomycetota > Actinomycetes > Propionibacteriales > Nocardioidaceae > Nocardioides > Nocardioides sp. NPDC059952. Next base: position 1,471 of record NZ_JBHWLY010000129.1, read on the forward strand.
GTTCATCCTTCCTACTCCTTCGTGTTCAGGCCGCCAGCTCGGAGGAGCTGGTGGTCCGGGTTGCGTTCTTTCCAGGCATGGAGGCCGCGGCGCGGTGCCCGGCCTTACGCGTCATCGCCGGCAGCAGCCACTCAGCGCCGAGCTCGACCAGGACCTCACGGACCTTCGAGCCGCGGGCGCGGCGGATCTTGTGCAGCGCCCAGCCGGGCAGGCCGCCCCAGATGCCGTACTGCTCTCCGCGGTTCAGGGCTGCCAGGGCGCACGCCTCGCGCACCGGGCAGACGCCGAAGAGGTCAGAGCTGCACTGCTTCGCAGCCGCGTTCAGGCTCTGCTGCTGGACGTCGGGGTGGTTCGGCCACTCGACCTCGGGGAACCAGCCCTCCGGGTCCTGGTCGCCAAAGCCACAGAAGCCCTCGTCACCGATGCGGACCTCGGTGCGGTGCAGCTCGTCGGCATCCATCAGCCACAGGTAGTCGTTGTCGCGGCCGGTCATCACGCGGCCGCCTTCGTGAGGGCCGGCGTGAGACGGGCGCCGGGGAAGAGCTCGTGAACGTCGGCCAGGAGAGCCTGGCAGGCGCCCTTTGCGGTGGTTGCAGCCTCGACGTGGTGCGACACCAGGGCACGCACCCTCCAGAACGAGCCAAACGCGATGGCCTGCGCGATCACCATCTCAGTGCCGGCGGGGTCAGCGATGAAGATCGTGTACCGGCCGGGAGCAGCCGCGAGACGCACGCGCAGAACTGCGGGCGATGTGGGCTGCGTGAGTGTCCACTCCATGACGTTTCCTCCTCCTCGGGCCTGGCTAAGCAGGCTTCCTTAAATGCTCTAGTTCAGACGCTAGAGCATTTACTCACCTGAGGGAAGCGGTTCAGCCGAAGAAGTTGTGCCGCTGGGGGCTTCTGGCCTGTTCCGATCCCTGTTCTTCATGGCTAAACCGTCGCGAGAAACGCCGCCCGATAGAACGCATGCCGACCCGCCTGGTTGGTCGCATGGTTTGTCGCATGGTTGCGTCCAGAGGCTGTCCGCTAGTGCCTGACCTCGTTACGGTCAGTAGGTGACTGCTACTTCCCCTGGTCCGTTTACAACTGACGATGCCGAGCTGCTGCTCTCCGCGGCTGCACACAAAGCTGGTGTCCCTCTCCCTGCTCCTCGGCTGATCCGACTAGGCGAGAACGGCGTGTTTTCGACCGGGGGAAATTTGGTCGCACGTGTCGGTCGATCGCCGGCGGCCGCGAGCACGGCGGAGCGCGAGGTAGCCATTGGACGGTGGCTCGCCCGTACAGACGTTCCTGTCGCCAGGCCCCTCGACATCGAGCAGCCAGTCATCGTTGACGGCCATCCCGTGACGTTCTGGGAGGAGATCTCAGACCTGACAGACGCGACGGTCTCGGATCTAGCGCGGACTCTGCGGGCGCTGCACGCCATCAGCGCGGACGAGGTCCCGGAGTCTGTAAAGCTCCTCGAGCTGGACCCGTTTGAGCGCACCAGCGTGCGGATCGAGTCAGCACCGATCCCTGAGAAGCAGCGCGCCTCCCTCCGGTCTGTCTTCGCGGAGCTGTCTGAGGCTTGGGAGACGACGTCCTTCGATCTGCCGCGAGGTCCGATCCACGGCGACGCGCACACCAGCAACCTTCTTCGTGGGGGTGATGGGCGGCTGGCCCTCGTCGACCTTGAAGACGCCTGCCTAGGTCCCCGCGAATGGGATCTGGCGATGATGGGGACCTATGCAAAGTCGCTGGGATGGATCGATCCCGCGACGTACACAGAGTTCGTCTCGGTCTATGGGTATGACGTGACCACTTCGCCGAGCTTCCCCACGCTCCGGCGCATTCGCGAGCTGCGTATGACTTCTTGGATGGCCCAGCTCGCAACGGATCCAGCAGTCGCGGCCCAGGTCGAGCACCGCGTCGAATGCTTGCTCGACGACGACATGCCGCGTCGCTGGTCGCGGCGGTAACTCCCCGGCCAGAGCTCCTCAGGCTTCTTGCGGTGGCGGGAGCAACTCGTCACGGCTTGTGATCTCCTCGCCCAGGAGTACGGCGCCACGCACATCGGGCAGTTGCACGAGCTCGTCACCGAGGGCCCGCAGGTCGTTATGCGTGCGAGCACTTCGGACCGATGCCAGGTCGTTCACTGCAGCAGCGATCTGAATGACGGCGTCCTCAGGGTTCCAACGCAGGCGCAAGCGCAGGAGAGTGCCGGTGGAGAGCATCCGGCCTCGGACGTCGCTGTCAGCGTGCGAGGCGATGGCTTGGCTCAGTCGCTGCTCGGCTTCGCCGGCGAATTTCTCGTAGGTCATGGCGAGCGCCGCGATCGCGTGTCCGCTGTCGCCTAGCAGCTGCGCCTCGTCGTAGAACCACAGCGGCGGCGGATCATCCTCTGGTCGCCGCTGCGCGTGCCACACGTGAGCTTCTTCGATGGCTCGCATCGCGTCGTTGGCGCGGCCCTGGGCTGCGTACACGCGGGCCCGGACGACGCACATCATGGCTCTTGTGGTGGCCGAGACTCGGCCAGTGAGCTCGAGGAGCTCTCCGTAGGTCGCAGCGTCGCGAATGCGGTTGCGGTAGAGCGCCTGGCGGACCATGCCCACTACGACGTTGGCTCGCTGGGCGTCGTCACCTGCTTCGGTCGCAAGCTGCGCTGCCACCGCAAAGTGTCGGAACGCGAAGTCGTGGTGACCCGCGTCGAAGGAGCTCCAGCCCGCGAGCCGTGCGGCCCGAGACAGGGCGACCTGCCATTGCCGGCGGACCGCAGGAGTCGCGAAATCTGCATCCTTGAGCGTCTCCATGCCGAGTCGCACCTGTGCCGATATCGCGGCCCGGCCGTAAGAGCCGCCGCGGATGTGGTCCTGATGGTCGATGGTGTCGACGAACGCCTCGAGGTCATCGACGTCGCCGGCCCAGATGGCTCGCGGCCTAGGTTCTGGAACAGTGAGCAGGCCGTCGAGCCCGAGCGCGCCCAGCGCGGCCCTGCGGGCCACGTCAGCCTCTTGAGCGGCCGGAATCTCGGCGGAGATCGCCGCGGCCGGCAGTGCGACACCATCAGCAACACGTGCGTTGTAGAACCCAAGCTCGGCGTCGTCCCGTACGCCGAATATCTGGCGCAGGATCTCGCGACGCCGAGGCGTGCTCGGCCAGGTGATGACGCCGCGCTCGAGCTTGGAGACGTAGTCAGCTGGGATCGTTCCGCCGCCTTCGCGGCGCCCCAGCTCGTCTGCGAGCTCCTGCTGTGTCATCCGGCAGCTCTTGCGGAGCCGGATCAGTTTGTCGTTACGCCTAGTCTCCGCCATGTCCTCGCCTGCCATCCCGGATCTGGTAGACGTGGGATCTCGTGGTCCCTACCCCTCGCACTGACATCTTGCGTCACTTCCGTGCGGCTGAGCCCCAGCGGGCTTCCAGCCAGCCAACCGAGTAGATCTCTCTGTACTCGAGCACGCGGCCGGCGTCGTCCTGAAACCACGTGCGGCCGACGATCACTGGCGCCCCTTCCTCGAGCTGGAGAGCCTCGGCAACACTTACCGACGCAGCCACCGCCTGTTGCTTCTCCTCACCGCCCGAGGCGTTTACGAGCGAGGATGTGTCACCGATGATGCTCTCGCTGGTCAACAACTGAGGGACGCTCTCGGCCAAGTCCCCTGGAAGCCAGCTGGTCGACCGGGCCACCGGATCGCCCTCAGCATCGAGATGTATGCGGCGGCGGTAGATCACTGGATCGCCCACCTTCACTCCAAGCTCAGCTGCTATCTCCTCGGAGGCATCCGCCGTACCCGCCTCGATGACCTTGGCCTGGTCGCCGAGAGGGACATGGTCGGCACGGAGGGCTTCTGTCTGCTGGGCCGCGATTCGAGACCGCTCCTGCTCACTGGTGACGAAGCTCCCGCCGGAACGCCCCGGCCGCGCGACCAGATAACCCTCGGCCTGCAGGGTCTTGAGCACCCGGTGAGCCGTTGCAGCAGCAACGCCGTAGTCGGCCATCAGCTCACGCGTAGTTGGGGCCTTGTCGCCGGCCTTCAGTTCGCCTGCGGCGATGGCGCGCCGGAGACGACTAGCGATCTGCTGCGATGGTGACTCTCGGTTGATCTTCGGCACGCACAAACCCCTCGCTATTGCTCTAGTGCATAGAACAATAGCGAGGGGTTTGCCAGGTTTCCTACACCTCACGCCGTACGACAAGATCCGAATTTCAAAGTCGGAAGTACTCCTTCTTCCGACCTTCCCAGACGAAGAGCTCGGCACTGTAGGGATCGATGCTGTGCTGCTTGGCCAGGCGTCGCAGGAGATCGCGGCACTCGTCGGCGTCGCGCGGGTCGGCAGCCATGTTGTCGAAGCTCTTGATCTTCACCGGGCGGGCACGAGACCCGCGGAGCTCGAACAGTTCCACCTTAGACATGCGTCGTACCCCCAAGAAGTCGATGTTTCGTAGGCGATCGATTCTGCCAGGGGAAGCCCGAAATTGCGCGGGATCACCAACCCACGCACCTCATGCACTTTCGGCCCTACTCGCTCCTCGGCGCTCTTTCGACGCACTGCCCAGCTGCTGAAGTTTGTCGGAGCTGGCTGGCATCATGAGCGCTCGTGCCGGCCCTGTCTTCGCTCCCGCCTGAGGGTCTGTTGGCGTTCCTCGACGAGTCGCAGTCAGACCGGAGAGATGATCCCGACACCTACATGCTCGGCGCCGGCGTTTGTGCGCCTGGGCACGACGTCGACGAGGTGCGCGACGCGATGCGCGGCTTGAAGTTGAAGAGCGAGCCGAAGCTGCATTGGCGCGACGCGGTCGAGAAACGCCAAGAGCAGATCATCACCGCGCTCGCAGATCTCCCGATCACTCACATGGTGGTCGTCCGGGCCGGCCTGCCCGGCGAGCGCCCAGAACGGCAGCGCCGGCTATGCCTCGAGCGGATGCTAAGCGAGCTCGTGAGCCTCGAGGTTCAGACCGCGATCTTCGAATCCCGCGGTCCTGCCGACGACAGGCGCGATCGCGACATGCTCGGCCATCTCCGGGCCCAGAAGCGACTCAGCGCCTCTCTGCGCATGGAACACCTCGCCGGCCCGCGAGAGCCAGCCCTGTGGGCTGCAGATGTGCTGTGCGGCGCCGTGACAGCCGACCGCACCGGCAACCCTGATCATCTCGCCGCTCTCCAAGCCGCGGCACGGGTCACCGTCGTTCAGCTCGAGGCCTGACCAGGAAATGCGCGAAGCCCCAGGCCCTGCGAAAGGCAGGAACTCCTGGGGCTCACTTCCTGACCCCACCTCGATGGGGCGGCATACCAACAAGAGTACCCGCCAGTTGACAGCCCGTCACCTGCGGTGTTGGCGCTGCTGCGGGTCAGGGCTCCCTTAGAGGGCTCTGGAGAGCACAGGACGGCTGACGCCGATGGTGCGGGCGGCCGCGGCGATGCTGGAGCCCTCATCGACGAGCTGACGAGCGACCTTGAGCTTGTCAGGGGTCATCACCGAGGGCCGGC
>NZ_JBHWLY010000130.1:0-6887 GCF_042730435.1 Nocardioides sp. NPDC059952
GTTTACACACCGTCTGGTGGGTTGGTTTTTTTTTATACCACCCCGGCCCGTGGAAAAACGGCGTGCCCACCCGGGGCCCGGCACCTCCACAGGGGTGGTGCCGGGCCAGTCGGGTCTCAGCCATCGGATCGGAGGATAGGACAAGGTTCGTACACACTTGTGGCGAGGAGTTTGTGGCACCCGTCCATTGACCCGGCGGTCCGGCGTGAATGCTCGATGAACCTCCGAAGAGAGGCGCCCGCGGGTGCTGGTTTGAACGTTCCAGAGGAGTAGTCTGGGCTCCCGTGAGAAGAGCGAAGATCGTCTGCACCCTGGGACCCGCCGTCGGGACGGAGCGTCGCATCCGCGAGCTCGTCTACGCAGGCATGGACGTCGCCCGGATGAACATGAGCCATGGTTCCCACGACGACCACTCCGGCAACTACGCGCTGGTGCGGGAGGCGGCGGCTGCGAGCGGGCACAGCGTCGGTATCTTCGCTGACCTGCAGGGGCCCAAGATCCGGCTGGAGCGGTTCAAGGAGGGCTCCGCGACCCTGCGCCGCGGCCAGGCCTGGACGATCACCACGCGCGAGGTGCAGGGTGACGACGAGATCTGCGGGACGACCTACAAGGGACTTCCCGGTGACGTGAAGGTCGGCGACCCGATCCTGATCGACGACGGCAAGCTGCGCCTGCGGGTCACCGCGGTCGACGACACCGACGTCCACACCGAGGTGCTGGTCGGCGGGCCGGTCTCGAACAACAAGGGCATCAACCTGCCCGGCGTCGCCGTCTCCGTGCCGGCCCTGTCCGAGAAGGACGAGGAGGACCTCCGGTTCGCGCTCAGGCTCGGCGTCGACATGATCGCGCTCAGCTTCGTGCGAAACGCGGAGGACTACGAGGACGTCCGCAAGATCATGGACGAGGAGGGGCGTGTCGTCCCGGTCATCGCCAAGATCGAGAAGCCGCAGGCGATCGACAACCTCGACGAGGTCATCGCCGCCTTCGACATGTTCATGGTGGCCCGTGGCGACCTCGGCGTGGAGTGCCCGCTCGAGGAGGTGCCGTTCCTGCAGAAGCGGATCATCGAGCTGGCCCGCCTCAACGCCAAGCCGGTCATCGTCGCCACCCAGATGCTCGACTCGATGATCTCCAACCCGGCGCCCACCCGCGCCGAGGCCAACGACGTCGCCAACGCCGTCCTCGACGGCGCCGACGCAGTGATGCTCTCCGCCGAGACGAGCGTGGGCGAATACCCCATCCACACCGTCGAGACCATGGCCCGCATCATCGCCGCCACCGAGCGCCACGCCCTCTCCCGGGACAGCTCCGCAGCCGCCGAGCTCACCCGCATCGACTGGGACCCGCACACCCGCTCCGGCGTCATCGCCAAGGCCGCCGCCGAGGTCGCCGACCGTGTCGGCGCGAAATACCTGGTCGCCTTCACCACCTCCGGTGACTCCGCCCGCCGCCTCTCCCGGCTGCGCGGCGCGATCCCGTTGCTCGCCTTCACCCCCTCCGATGCCGTACGCAGCCAGCTCGCGCTCAGTTGGGGCACCGAGACCTTCCGCACCGACGAGGTCGAGCACACCGACGAGATGGTCCGCCAGGTCGACGAGAACCTGCTCAAGCTCGGCCGCGTCGAGGAGGGCGAGCTCGTCGTCATCATCGCCGGCTCGCCTCCCGGCATCCCCGGCTCCACCAACGCCCTGCGCATCCACCGCATCGGCGACGCGATCAACGAGGTCGCGCCCGCCTACGAGCGCAAGAGCTAGCGCAGAAGATCTGCGGCCAGAGGCCGTGGAGCGCTGTACGCACCTGGTGCGCACGGCACTCCACGGCCTTTGGCTTGTGGTGCCCCGGGTCGGATTCGAACCGACACTGTATGTGGTTTGAGCACATCGTCTCTGCCGTTGGACTACCGGGGCATCTCGGCCGGTCAAAACCTACATGAGCGCAGAGGGCAAGATCACCTCGGGACAGGGTTGCGGATGGCCTAGTCTGTGCTCGTGACGGAGAGCAACCCCAGCAGCACCCCGGAGAGCCAGGCGCGGCGTACGGTAGTCATCGCGGAGGACGAGGTCCTGATCAGGATGGACCTCAAGGAGATGCTCACCGAGGAGGGTTACCACGTCGTCGGTGAGGCGGGCGACGGCAAGGCGGCGATCGAGCTCGCCACCGAGCACAGACCCGACCTGGTGATCCTCGACGTGAAGATGCCGGTGCTCGACGGGATCGCGGCGGCGGAGGCGATCGCGCGCGACCGGATCGCCCCGGTGGTCATGCTGACCGCTTTCTCGCAGCGCGACCTGGTCGAGCGGGCCCGCGACGCGGGCGCGATGGCCTACCTCGTCAAGCCGTTCAACATCACCGACCTGGTGCCGGCGATCGAGCTGGCGGTGAGCCGTTTCCAGGAGCTCGCCCAGCTCGAGCGGGAGGTCGCCGGTCTGACCGACCGGCTGGAGACCCGCAAGGCGGTCGACCGGGCCAAGGGCATCCTGCAGGAGGGCCTCACGCTGAGCGAGCCCGAGGCTTTCCGGTGGATCCAGAAGACCGCGATGGACCTGCGACTCTCGATGCGCCAGGTCGCCGAGGGCGTCATCGAGCACGGCGTCAGCGGGCCACGTACCTGAATCCGTGTAAACGGCACGTCACAGATCGGTTGCGGTCTCCATTGAGGGTCAACCTGTGGCTTGTTCGTGGGTGAAGTCGGCCTAGACTGCCCGCGCGGATCCGGCCGACCAGCGTATTCAGCTGGTGTCAGGATCCGTCTTTAGGACACACAGGCAGGAGTACCCACGTGCGCAAGCGGCTCTACAGAGTCCTCGTCGCGCTCATCGGTGCGCTGATGGTGCTGTTGGTTGGGAGCCCGGGTGCCGCACAGGCAACCGAGACCCCACCGCCGGACGCCACCGCGATCCAGGTGACGCTTCAGGACGAGGCCAACAAGGATGCCGAAGGCAATCCGAAACCGATCCCGGGAGTGACCCTCGAGGTCAGCAAGGACGGCAAGAAGGCCGGCGAGGGCGTCACCGACGACAAGGGTGTGGCGATCATCGTCGTCGAGGAGCTCGGTAAGTACACCGTGACCCTCGACGAGAAGACGCTCCCGGAAGGGACGGTCCTCGACGAGAACACCAAGGGCGAGGCAACCGTCCAGGTACGTTTCCAGGGACCCAACAACCGGGCGATCTTCCCGATCGGGGTCACCGCCGGTGAGCAGTCGAACTTCGCCAAGGACCTCGCCCAGAACCTGCGCGCGGGGATCGTGTTCTCCCTGGTCCTGTGCCTGGCTGCCCTCGGGTTCTCGCTGATCTTCGGCACGACCGGCCTGTCCAACTTCGCCCACGGCGAGATGCTCACCTTCGGTGCGCTGATGGCCTGGACCTTCGACCAGGTCTTCAAGACCGGCGCTCTGGCCTCGGTCTCGGTGCTCCTGGCCGGCATCATCGCGGTCCTCCTCGGTGGCCTGGGTGGCTTCGCGCAGGAGAAGATCCTGTGGGGCCCGCTGCGCCGGCGTGGCACCGGTCTGATCGCGATGATGATCGTCTCGATCGGCCTGGCGATCTTCCTGCGCTACCTGTTCCAGTACTTCTACGGCTCCTCGACGCGGGCGCTGTCGCAGTACAACGGCCAGCAGCGCGAGCAGCACTGGTACTACCTCTGGCTCTCGCTCGCCGACCGTGAGGTGGTCATCGTGCTCATCTCGATCGTCACGATCACCGCGGTCTGCCTGTGGCTGGCCAAGAGCCGGATGGGCAAGGCGATGCGCGCGGTCTCGGACAACCCGGCACTGGCCGCCTCTTCCGGCCTGCGGGTCGACGGCGTCATCACCAACGCGTGGGTGATCGGTGGAGCGCTGACCGCGCTGTCCGGTGTGCTCTACGCGATGCAGCTGCAGGTCAACGCCTTCATGGGCATGCGGATCCTGCTGGTCATCCTCGCTGCGGTCACCCTCGGTGGTCTCGGCACGATCTGGGGTGCTCTCGTCGGCTCGCTGGTGATCGGGCTCGTCTACGAGCTCGGGCCGCTGTTCGGCGTACCCACCTCCATCAAGGAGATCGGCCCGCTGCTGATCATGATCGTGATCCTGCTGGTCCGGCCCCAGGGCATCCTGGGTCGCAAAGAGCGGCTCGGGTAGGAGAGACAATGGATATTCTCGACATTCTCCGGGCAGCGTTGCAGCAGGCTCTGGGCCCGCAGGCAATCGTCTTCGCCCTGGCCGCCATCGGCCTCAACATCCACTTCGGCTACACCGGGCTGCTCAACTTCGGCCAGGCCGGGTTCGTCGCCGTGGGCGCCTATGGTCTGGCCGTCTCCGTGGTCACCTTCGGGGCGCCGTTCTGGCTCGGTATCACCATGTCGATCGTGGCCCCGCTGGTGCTCGCCGTGATCCTGGGTGTGCCGACGCTTCGTCTGCGCGCCGACTATCTGGCGATCGTCACCATCGCCGCTGCCGAGGTGCTGCGGTTCGTCTTCGGCTCGGTAGAGATGAAGGACACCTTCGGTGGCTCCAACGGCCTCAACGGTTACGCGGGGCCGTTCCAGGACGCCAACCCCTACACCAGCGGCATCGATCTGGGGTTCATCTCCTTCGGGCGCAACGACCTGTGGTCGCTGACCGTCGGCTGGATCCTGGTCGCGCTGTGCTGCGTGCTCGTGTGGGCGCTCATGCGCAGCCCGTGGGGCCGTGTGCTCCGCTCCATCCGTGAGGACGAGGACGCGGTCCGCTCGCTGGGCAAGAACGTGTTCGCGTACAAGATGCAGGCGCTTGCTCTCGGTGGTGTCATCGGTGGTCTGGGCGGCATGTTCCTGGCGCTCAAGCAGGCCTCGGTCGTGCCGAGCGACTACTCCACGCTGATGACGTTCTACGCCTTCGCCGCTCTGCTCCTCGGCGGCGCGGGCCGCGTGATGGGACCGGTCATCGGCTCGGTCCTGTTCTGGTTCCTGATCGCGGGGCTAGGCTCGTTCTTCAGCCAGTCGGCAGGTAAGGGCGGATGGATCCCGACGGTGATCATGACCGACACCCAGGCCAGTGTGATCCGCTACATCATGCTGGGGCTGGCCATCATGCTGCTGATGATCTTCCGTCCCCAGGGGATCATCGGCGACCGTAGGGAGATCGCGATCGATGGACGCTGACATGACTGACCAGACGAGCACCGAGACGAACGCCGTGGAGACCAAGACCGGGCCCGCGGGCCTGGTCGGGGCGAGCACGGAGCCGGGCAGCAAGAAGTCCGACCCGATCATCGTCGCCGACAACATCACGCGTACGTTCGGAGGACTCACCGCCGTCGACGTCGACCACGTCGAGATCCAGCGTGGTGCGATCACCGCGCTGATCGGCCCCAACGGAGCCGGGAAGACGACGTTCTTCAACCTGCTGACCGGCTTCGACCAGCCCAACAGCGGTTCGTGGAGCCTGGAGGGCAGGTCGCTCAAGGGCGTCGCCCCCTACAAGGTCGCCCGACTCGGGATGGTGCGCACCTTCCAGCTCACCAAGGTGCTGGCCAAGCTCACCGTGATCGAGAACATGCGCCTGGGCGCCACGGGACAGAAGGGGGAGCGGTTCTGGGCCGCCCCGTTCAAGTTCCTGTGGGGCAAGCAGGAGGACGAGGTCACCACGAAGGCCGACGACCTGCTGGCCCGGTTCCTGCTCGACAAGAAGCGCGAGGACTTCGCCGGGTCGCTCTCCGGCGGCCAGCGCAAGCTGCTCGAGATGGCCCGCGCGCTCATGGTCGACCCGGAGGTCGTCATGCTCGACGAGCCGATGGCGGGGGTGAACCCGGCCCTGAAGCAGTCGCTGCTCGGTCACGTGAAGTCGCTGCGCGACGAGGGCCGCACGGTCCTCTTCGTCGAGCACGACATGGACATGGTCCGCGACATCTCCGACTGGGTCATCGTGATGGCCCAGGGGCAGATCGTCGCTGAGGGCACTCCTGAGTCGGTCATGGCCGACCAGCGTGTCATCGACGCCTATCTCGGGGCCCACCACGACACCGACCTGAGCGAGCTCGACGAAGAGGTCCTCGAGGCCGAGGTCGAGGCAGAGCTCGAGGCCGAGACCGTCCAAGAGGAGGACTCGAAGTGACTTCCACCGATGCGGAGCAGTTCCGCGAGAAGCACCTGAGCGAGGCCGAGGGCGCGGTGCTCCGCGCCGACGGGCTCATCGCGGGCTACCTTCCCGGGGTCAACATCCTCAACGACACCGACCTCTACTGCCAGCCCGGCGAGCTGGTCGGCATCATCGGCCCCAACGGCGCCGGCAAGTCGACTCTGCTCAAGGCGCTGTTCGGCCTGGTGAAGATCCACGAGGGCACGGTCAAGCTGAAGGGTGAGGACATCACCGGCAAGCGTGCCGACGAGCTGGTCTCACGAGGTATCGGGTTCGTTCCGCAGAACAACAACGTCTTCCCGAGCCTGACCATCGAGGAGAACCTCGAGATGGGCTGCTACCAGGCCCCGAAGAAGTTCGCGGAGCGGTTCGAGTTCGTCACCGGGATCTTCCCTGCCCTGGGGGAGCGCCGCAAGCAGCGTGCCGGTGGCCTCTCCGGCGGTGAGCGTCAGATGGTCGCGATGGGCCGGGCGCTGATGATGGAGCCGTCGGTCCTGCTGCTCGACGAGCCCTCCGCGGGGCTCTCGCCGGTCATGCAGGACGAGGTCTTCGTGCAGACCCGCAAGATCAACCAGGCGGGTGTCTCGGTCGTGATGGTCGAGCAGAACGCCCGTCGCTGCCTGCAGATCTGCGACCGTGGCTACGTGCTCGACCAGGGCCGCAACGCCTACACCGGGGCCGGGCGCGAGCTCGCCGACGACCCGAAGGTGATCGAGCTCTACCTCGGCACCCTGGGTGCCAAGGACGACTGAGGTACGTCCCGAAACGGCCAGGGCCCCGGAGCAGCATC
>NZ_JBHWLY010000131.1:0-1640 GCF_042730435.1 Nocardioides sp. NPDC059952
CGTCACCTCGGTGCCGTCTCGGCCGACGGGAGCGACGCCTCGGCCGACGTACGTGACTTCTCGGCCGGCGGGGGTGACCTTTCGCGGAGTCAGGGGGATGAGCATGGCCGCGAGGGCGGCACCCAGGGCGACGACGGTGAGGAAGCCGAAGCCGGTGACGTACCCCTGCTCGGTGGGGTATCCCGACGGCAGGGTGTGCGCGGTGACCAGGGAGGTCATGACCGCGGTTCCGATGGTGCCGCCGACGGTGCGGATGTTGGCGTTCATCCCGGTGGCCACGCCGGTGTGCTCCGGCGGCACCGCGGCCACGACCGCGTTGGCGAGGTTGGCGAAGACCAGGCCGGTGCCGAAGCCGGAGAGTCCCGCGGCGATGCACATCTGCCACGGCTCGTCGTGGACGAAGGCGACCATCGCCAGGGAGACCGCGGTGAGCAGTCCGCCGATGACCAGGATGCGGCGCATCCCGATGAGCTCGGCGAGCCGCGCACTGACCAGACCGCACAGGAACGAGGTGATGGCTGTCGGGAGCATCAGGTAGCCGGCGACGGTGACCGATGCCCCGAACCCGTAGCCGGCCGACGGCGGGGTCTGGGTGAGCTGCGGGATGAAGCCGAAGGAGGCGTACATCGCGATGCCGATCAGCAGGGCGACCAGATTGGCGGTCCATACGCCGCGGCGGCCCATCAGACGCAGGTCGACCAGTGGCTGCCGTGCGGTCCACTCGACCCGGATCCAGGTGGCCAGGAGCACGACGGCGGCACCGAGCAGGCCGATGGTGGCCGGCGAGGTCCAGCCCCACGACGGAGCCCGGCTGACGCCGAGGAGGAGCGCGACCAGCCAGCCGGCGAGGAGTACCGCGGGGAGCAGCGGGATCCGCTCGCCGGTGAGCACCGGGGACTCGGGCACCATCCGCAGCGCGGCGATCGCGGCACCGGCCGCGACCAGCGCGGGCAGCAGGAACAGCGCCCGGAAGCCGAGCGTCGCGGCGACCGGGCCTGCCAGCACGATCCCGGCCGCGAAGCCCATCGAGAGCAGCGACGAGGTCACCGCGATCGCACCGGCGACACGCTCTTTGGGCAGCTCGTCACGCAGGATCGCGAAGGCCAGCGGCAAGGTGCCGCCGCCCAGCCCCTGCAGGACCCGGGCGCCGATCATGACCTCGATGCTGGGTGCCGCGGCGGCGAGGAGGGCGCCGGCGGTGAGGGCGGCCAGGCTCCACACGTACATCCGACGCTTGCCGAAGGAGTCGCCCATCCGGCCGATGATCGGGGTCGCGACCGAAGCGGAGAGCAGGAACGCGGTCAGGATCCAGGACGCCGTTGCCTGGTCCGTCTCCAGCTCGGTCTGGATCAGCGGCATCGTCGGCACGGAGACCGACTGCAGCAGGGAGTAGGAGCAGACGCCGATGGCGACGATCGCGAAGGTGAGGCGGGGGCTGGTGTGGGTCGTGGGCATCGGGCCAAAGTTTAGCTTGGCTAACTGTATTCTCTGAATCATTTCACCCGTGATCGCAGCCACGCGATCACGGAAGGCAGAAGCGGGAGGCGGGGAGGGGGGAGCGGGCACGCATCGGAAAGGCGGGGGTAAAAAAAAAAAACACCCCACAACACAAGGACTCAGACCGATAAGACGAGTAGTGG
>NZ_JBHWLY010000131.1:1650-6862 GCF_042730435.1 Nocardioides sp. NPDC059952
TGTGGGTGGTGGCCATCGTCCAAAATTTACTCTGGTATCACTTAATTCACTTAATAATTCCACCCGTTATCCCCCCCCCGCTTACAGGTAAGCAAGACGCCCTCGCCTGTGGTTCGGGCGGGCGAGCGCTTCGGATGTCCAGCTCAGCGGGTCAGGCCCACTTGACGGCGGCCTCGGTCTCGACTCGGGGGAGCCGGTCGAACCACGGGTTCTCGCCCGGGTGACCGATGTTGACGATCATCTTGGCGGTCCAGCCACCGTCGGGGAAGAACTCCTTGTCGACGCCCGCGGTGTCGTAGCCCGCGATCGGGCCGGCGGCCAAGCCGGCGGCGCGGACGGCGAGGATGAAGGCACCGGCCTGCAGGCCGGCGGACCAGCCACCGGCGCCATGGCGAGCGGTCTCGTCGCCCTCGAAGTAGTCCTTCATCTCGGGGCGGATCGGGAAGACGTTCGGGATCTCCTCGTGCCAGTTGTTGTCGTAGGCGACGATCGCGGTCGCCGGGGCGGCCTTGGTCTTCTCGACGTTGCCCTCGGCGATGTGGGGGAGGAGGCGCTCCTTGCCCTCTCCCGTGCGCACGAACACGACCCGCAGCGGCTGGGTGTTGGCCATCGTCGGGGTCCAGCGGGTGAGCTCCCAGACGTCGGCGAGCTCGTCGTCGGTGACGGGCGTCTCGGCGAAGGTGTTGGACGTCCGGGCACCCGTGAAGACGATCTGGCGGCCGCGGTCGTCCAGCTTCTCGAGGGTGGTGGTCTCCAGGGCAGTGGTCTCGGTCATGTCGCTCTGAACTCCGTGGCTACTAGGAATATTCCGGTTACTACGAAAATAGTAGTTCCTCAGGATTCAGGCAACTCCTGTACGCTGGGACGTATGCCTGCGACGAAGCCCGCCCACGATCCGCAGGTGTGCAATGCCGCGCTCGTGCGGGCCTTCGACTTCCTCGGCAAGCGCTGGAACGGCGTGATCCTCGGCAGCCTGACCCAGGGCCCGCTCGGCTTCGCGGAGCTCAAGCGGGCGGTGGCGGGGATCAGCGACTCGATGCTCTCCGAGCGGCTCAGCGAGCTGGCCGGGCTGGGCCTGCTCGCCCGCGAGGTCGACCCCGGCCCGCCGGTGGCGGTCCGCTACGCGCTCACCGGATCCGGTGCCGCGCTCGCGCCGACCCTCGGCGCGCTCACCGAGTGGGCAGGCACGCATCTGCCGGCCGGGGAGTGCTCCGAGGACTGACCGGTCCACGAACGACACCGGCCCGCCACCGAACGGTGACGGGCCGGCCTGACGAGGATGCTCAGCGTTTGAACGCCTTGCCGAGGTCGAGGAAGACCGTCTCCCCGGTGGCGTCCGCGAGGCCGTCGTTGTCGGTGACCGCGTAGGCGTGCCCGTCGGCACCGATGGTGAAGCCTTCGAGCTTCTCCTGGGTCCATCCGTTGGTGGCCCGCAGCGCAGGCAGCAGGTCGTACGCCAGGCGCTTGCGCAGCGGCTTCACGGGCGTGATCCCGGTGACCCCGCTGCGAGGCAGGTCGACGGTGTAGACCCGCTTGACCGCCGCGGTGGGGCCGTTCTGCTTGTCGCGCTCGATGGCGGCGAGGGTGTCCTCGCCGACGACGGTGATCTCGGACAGGCCGAGCCAGTCACCGGCCACCGAGGTCGACTCCAGGCCGTAGCCGAACCACTCCCACTGGCCCGTTGCCGGGGTGTAGCGACCGATCCGGGCGGTGCTCGCGCCGTCGACGCCGGGCTTCTTCGCGGTCGAGTCGGCCCACAGCGGGCGCTGGAGCGCGACGTACACCTTCTCTGAGCGGCCCTTCCCGGTCACCGTCACACCCTCGAGACCCCACTTGCCGACCTTCTCGGCGATCTCCGTGGGCAGTGGGACGGTCTCGGTGATCCGGCCGTCGCGGTCGAGGCGGAGCAGCGCGTTGCCGGCACCGATCGCACCCTCGCTCGCCACCCAGAAGCCACCGCCGCGGCGAGCGGCCAGGCCCTCGATGTCGAGCCCCTCCGCGACCTCCCCGGAGGAGTCGGTGACCTCGAGCACGTCGCGGATCACGGCCGGCGAGCGGTCGACGGCGAGCGTGTAGATCCGGCCGGTGGCGTAGGCGGCGTCGCTGGCGGCGTAGAGCTTGCCGGGCTCGCCGGGCACCTTCGAGAGCGCACCCAGCGCACCCCAGCCGATCGGCTTGCCCTTCGTCGAGGCCGATTCCACGGTGGGGAACGACGACGACCTTCGACCGAACCCGTAGAGCGAGACCGACGCCCGCACCAGTTCCTCGGCCGAGTCCTCCTCCGAGGAGATCGCCAGCAGGTTGCGCGACGGGATCGGCAGCAGCCCCTCCGGACCGTTCGTCGCCGGCAGCACCTGCTCGAGCTTCGGCGAAGAGGGGGTACGCATGTCGTAGACGGCCACGAAGTTGCTGCGCTCGGAGCCCACGAAGGCGTACGGGACGCCGCCGAAGGTCTCGAAGGCGAGCCCCTCGGGCTCCGTGCCCTTCTTGGCGGCGCGGTCGTTGTTGTGCAGCCCGTACTTCGTGGCGAGGTCCTCGAAGGTGGATCCGGCGTCCCAGACCACCTCGCCGGTCGCGGCGCGGAACACGGTCCAGCCGCGGCTGCCGCCCTTCCAGTCGCCCTCGTTGGCGGTCGCGACGAGACCGCGGCCGACCCACTGGATCGAGTCGGGCTCGCGGGGGACATCGATGGTGTCCACCGGGTCGAAGAGCCCGTTCTTGCTCGTGTCCACCCCGGCGACGACCGCGTTCCCGGCGCTCCACACCGTCTCGACGGTCGCGGACGGAAGGTCGATGATCGCGACGCCGTTGTTCTCCTGCAGCGTGAGCGCGAGCTGGTTGTCGGCGTTGATGTCGACGTACTCCGGCTCCGCGTCCTCCGGCGTGTCCAGCCCGTCGAGCAACGAGGCGGGCAGCGCCACGTCGGTGATCGACCACTCGGCCGGCCCGCCGTCGAGGCCGACGATCGTGACCGATCCGGCCGGTGCCTGAGGCAGGTCGCCCTCCTCGCCACCGGCAGGGGTGACGGCCTCGTTGCGCTGGTTCTCCATCGCGATCGCGGCGTACGTCCCGTCGGGGCTGACCGCGATCGAGTCGGGTTGACCGCCCAGGTCGTAGGAGGCGACCTCGTCGTGCGGGGCGGCCAGCGAGATCACGTCGATCCGCCCGTCGCGGGTGCCGACGGCAGGCTCCTCGTCCTCCCACTCGGTGTCCTCGAGGCCGGGGTAGGTCGACTCGTCGACGACGACGAGCGCGTAATCGCCCACGATCGAGACCGATGTCGGCGAGCCGCCCTTTCCGCCGGAGACGTCGTGGCTGCCGAGGCCCTTCGGGGCCGACGGCTTGGTGATGTCCAGGAAGCCGATCCGGCCGCCGAGCGCATCGGTGTAGGCCAGCGTCTTCCCGTCCTCCGAGACGGATGAGATCTCGGCGACGGTGGGGTCGGCCGGGTCCACCCCGGCAGGTACGTTCTGGAAGACCGGGTAGGTCGCGAGCCGGCTGAACTCGCCGTGCCGGTCGGGGCCGGCGACGGCGGTGCCGCCGAGGACGGTCACCATCGAGACGCCCAAGCCCCCGATGGCCAGGACGCCGATGCCGGCCAGCGTGAGTCGGTTGTGCAGGAGTTGCATGTCGGGGTTCCTCTCGGAAAATCATTACCGGGACGAACGATCTCGGCGACACTCCGCGCCGAGGCATCACGTACGTTGCGACCGACCGACTCCCGGGTGAACAGCAGGTGGGCAACCCCGGCCGCACCCCTACTGTCCGGTTAACGTTCCAATCGCCAGGCCCATCCGGCCGAGTAATAGGCTGACGGACGACACCCCGTCCCTGAGACCCAGGAGTAGTTCAGTGGCATCGATCGACGCCGTAGGCGCCCGCGAGATCCTCGATTCGCGAGGCAACCCGACTGTCGAAGTTGAGGTCGTCCTCGACGACGGCACCTTCGCACGCGCCCAGGTCCCCAGTGGCGCCTCGACCGGAGCCTTCGAGGCCGTCGAGCTGCGTGACGGCGGCGAGCGCTACGGCGGCAAGGGCGTGCAGAACGCCGTGACCGCCGTCGTGGAGACCCTCGCGCCCGCGATCGAGGGCTTCGACGCCGACGACCAGCGCGCCATCGACCAGGCGATGATCGAGGCCGACGCGACCCCCAACAAGGCCAAGGCCGGCGCTAACGCGATCCTCGGCGTCTCGCTCGCCGTCGCGAAGGCCGCTGCCGACTCGGCGGGCCTCTCGCTCTTCCGCTACGTCGGTGGCCCCAACGCCCACGTGCTCCCGGTCCCGATGCTCAACATCCTCAACGGAGGCTCCCACGCGGACTCCAACGTGGACATCCAGGAGTTCATGATCGCGCCGATCGGCGCCCCGACCTTCGCCGAGGCGCTGCGCACCGGAGCCGAGGTCTACCACGCCCTCAAGTCCGTGCTGAAGGAGAAGGGCCTGGCCACCGGGCTCGGCGACGAGGGTGGCTTCGCGCCCAACCTCGAGTCCAACCGGGCCGCCCTCGACCTGATCGCCGAGGCGATCGGCAAGGCCGGCTACGAGCTCGGCAAGGACGTCGTGCTGGCACTGGACGTGGCAGCGAGCGAGTTCTACGAGGACGGTGCGTACCTCTTCGAGGGCGCCAAGAAGACCGCCGAGGAGATGACCGCCTACTACGCGGAGCTCGTCGCGGCCTACCCGATCGTCTCCATCGAGGACCCCCTCGACGAGGAGGACTGGGACGGCTGGAAGGCGATCACCGACGCCATCGGCGACAAGACCCAGCTCGTCGGCGACGACCTGTTCGTCACCAACGTCGAGCGCCTCGCCCGCGGCATCGAGGGCGGTCAGGGCAACGCGCTGCTGGTCAAGGTCAACCAGATCGGCACGCTCACCGAGACCCTCGACGCCGTCGACATGGCCCACCGCGCCGGCTTCAAGACGATGATGTCCCACCGCTCCGGCGAGACCGAGGACACCACCATCGCCGACCTCGCCGTTGCCGTCGGCTCCGGCCAGATCAAGACCGGCGCCCCGGCCCGCTCCGAGCGCGTCGCGAAATACAACCAGCTCCTCCGCATCGAGGACGAGCTCGGCGAGGCCGCCCGCTACGCCGGCGCCTCCGCCTTCCCGCGCTACCAGGCCTGACACCAGCGCCGAGTCGGCGCATCCTGACACGCTTTCCTGCCGAGTCGGCGCGTTAGAACGCGCCGACTCGGCAGGCTTGCGG
>NZ_JBHWLY010000132.1:0-6815 GCF_042730435.1 Nocardioides sp. NPDC059952
AC
Organism: Nocardioides sp. NPDC059952; assembly: GCF_042730435.1. Classification (NCBI taxonomy): domain Bacteria; kingdom Bacillati; phylum Actinomycetota; class Actinomycetes; order Propionibacteriales; family Nocardioidaceae; genus Nocardioides; species Nocardioides sp. NPDC059952. The sequence goes on from NZ_JBHWLY010000132.1 coordinate 3, forward strand.
CACGTTGACCATGGTCGCATCACCGCCGTGCCGGGGCAGGCTGGCAGGATCGATGGTCTCCAACAGACGAGTGAAACCTTGGCCCATCAGTCGTTCCCAGGGCGGCAGCGGGCTGCCTTTGGTGACGAGTTGTTGTTTGCGGGGTTGGGCGTAGGCCTCGACGAGTCGTTTGAACCGCATCCCGATCGAGGTCGGCAGGACACCGTCGAACCCAATGGTGCCGTCGTGGTTGTCCCAGATCCGCAGCGCGGTCTTCTGCTGGGCGCGTTCTTCCTCGGCGAGCAGAGCTTTGGCTTCGGCGTCTTCGAATCGGGCGGGGTCGACCTCGGTGAGAATCTTTCGGCCGACGATGCGGAGTTCGTTCGCCGTCATTTGGGTCGCGTAATCCACGAGGAGCTTTTCGGCCAGGGCCAGGTCCTCGGCGCTCGCGACAGGGTCGGCATGGACCTTGTCCAACGCCCGGGTGATGACGCGGGCCTTGTCCAGGGACACCACGCCTTCGGCCAGACCGGCAGCCACCAGGTCGTACTTGGCGACCCTGGTCGCCAGTTTGATCTGCGAGCGCGCCGCCCCCTTGTCGACCAACAACTCTGCCCGCATCCAGGCCGAGGCATCCTTCGCACCGGTCTCCTCCGCGATATCACCCGCAACAGCAAGCACCCGCAGTTTCAGCGCGGCCTGCTGGGCCTGGAGCTTCTCCAACCGCTCCAGCAGGTCCTTCTTCTGCTCGGTGCGCCAATAAGCAGGGTCGCTCGCGAGCAGGTCGTGGAGGGCGGTCTCGATAGCCTCGAGGGCGGCGTCGATCGCATCGCCGGGGTTGGTTCCCCGGGGGTCGATGTCGCGGCCGAGACTCATCGCCAGTCCTTCCTTCAGAGGTGTGTTGTGATGGCCCTGATTCTACGCCTCACGCGCCCTCCCGGCTATCTATTTTCCCAGTTCAAACGCTGTTTTCGCGATGGGCGAAAGGCATCGCTCCTGTGGATGGTAAGTGGCCCGAAGGGCCACCACTCCACCCCCATAAGCCCCACTGATCCCAGCAGGATTCTGCTGCGCCACACCCGGGCCGCCGCCCCGATAGCCAGCGAGATCTTTTCTCGACGGGCGCCGGTGTCAAGGACCGCGATAGCGGCCGGCGAAGCCGGCGGCCGCAGGCCGTCCTTTACTCCGGGGCCCGTCGAGAAGACCCTCAAAGCAAGGGTCGGCGGCCCTGACCAGCCCTCGGGTGAACCGTTCCGGCAGGGAGGTCTCGACAGACCCGCCCAGCGGAGGAACGTGTGTTGGTCTCGACACGCCTCCGCCTAGCGGCTCCGGCGGCTCGACCAGCGGAGCAGGGAGGCTCGACGGAGCTCGACCACCAGGGACACCAGTCCTTTACTAACCTGACTGCGTGCCCCACACCCCCGACCTGTCCCCCCAACGCCCCCCGTTCTGGATCTCAGTAGCCTCGTTCGTCAGCAGCTTCGACCGATTCGTGGTGAGCCCGATCCTGGTCCTGGTGGCAGCAACCTTCGGGGTCTCGGTGGGACAGGCGGTGGCGATCGCGAGCGGCTACTACCTGGCGTACGGACTTTGCCAGCCGTTGTGGGGAGCCCTCTCGGACAGGTTCGGAAGAGTCCGCCTGATGCAGGGCGCGCTCGTCGGGGCGGGGATCGCCGGGCTCGTATCGGCCGCGGCACCGAACCTGATCACGCTGGTCGTAGTGCGGGTGGTCGCGGGAGCGTTCTTCGGGGCGATCGTGCCGACCTCACTGACGTACGTCGGGGACACCGTCTCCGACACCCACAGACAGCGCGCACTGTCCGACCTGATGGCCGCGATGGCGGTCGGTACGGCGCTGGCCGCGGCCGCGGCGGGGATCACCGGACAGTTGGCGGGATGGCGGGTCGTGTTCGCGGTGCCGGCGCTCGTGGCACTGGTCAGCGCCTGGGGCCTGCGCTCGCTCGCCGAGCCGCCACGAACCACCAGCGGCGGGGTCAAAGCCTCGTTCCGGGCCGCGTTGAGCAACCGCTGGGTGATCGTGGTCGGGCTGCTCGTCTTCGTCGAGGGCGGCCTCGTCCTGGGGGTCCTCACCCTGCTCGCACCGGCGCTCCAGGCGCAGGGCGTCGATGCCGCGCGGGCGGGGCTGGCGGCCGCCGCGTACGGCATCGCGGTCCTGCTCTCCTCGCAGGTGCTCAAGGCCCTGACCCGACGGCTCCCGCGCTGGGCGCTGATGGGGATCGGAGGCGTCGCGCTGACCGCCGGGTACGCCGCCGCGACCATGAGGGTCTCGGTGCCCACCATCATCGGCATCGTCGTGATGCTGGGGATCACCTGGGCCTTCCTGCACACCTCGCTGCAGACCTGGGCCACCTCGATCGTCCCCGAGGCGCGCGGCACCGTCGTCGCCTGCTTCGCCGCCTCGCTCTTCATCGGCAGCTCGATCGCGGCCGTGATCGCCGGCCCGGCCGCCGACCGCAACCAGTGGCACACCCTCTTCACCGTCTGCGCCGCGACGGCGACGGTCCTCACCATCGCCTGCGTCATCGCCTACCGCGCCTACACCGCCCGCGAGGCCACACCACGCACCGCGGACGTCCCGACCGACGTCTAGAAGAGGTCAGCGCAGGTGGGCGCGGATGAGCTGCTCGTACTGGTCGGTGATCCGGCTCCAGGTGAACTCGGCGGAATGACGATCCCGGGCGGCCGAGGACAATGACGCCGCGAGGTCGGGCTCGGACAGGAGCCGCTCCAGCGCGGTGACGATGCCGGCCTCGTCGGAGAAGTAGAGGGCGGCGGCGTCGGCGACCCAGCGGTTGTAGCGGTTGTCGTGGGCGATCACCGCGTTGCCGCAGCCGAGCGCCTCGACGAGCGAGGGGTTGGTGCCGCCGACCTGGTGGCCGTGGACGTACGCCACCGAGTGGAAGCGCAGGGCCGAGACGATGTCGGTGTCGTAGATCGCGCCGAGGAAGACCACCTCGTCGCTCGCCGCCTCGAGGACGGCGCGCTGGTAGTCGTCGGCGCGGTCATAGGAACCCAGCACGACCAACTTTCGGCCCCAGCGTCGGCTGGAGAAGGCCCGGACGACCTCGAGGATGCTGTTCTCCGGGACCGGCCGGGCGACCACGGTGAGGTAGGAACCCGGCTCCAGCCCGTGGTCGAGCACCGGCCACTCGGGTGCGTCGACGACCCGCGGCGCGCCGTAGGCGATCGTGGTGATCTTCTCGGCCGGCACCCGGGTCTCCAGGTGGCGCGCGATCTCGGGGTGGTCGGCGATGAGGTGGTCGCCCAGCCAGCAGGCGGCCCGCTCCTGGGTCCACAGGAACGCCTTCTCGGGGCCCGACCACCGAGCCCGCTTCCACTCGATGCCGTCCATGTTGATGATGTTGGGGACGCGGCGAGAGCGCAGCACGGAGTTCAGCGCGCCGGTGTTGTAGCCGAAGGTCACACACACGCTGCCGTCCTCCGCGGCCTCCCGGGCAGCATGACGCACCGCTCCGACGTCGAACTCGATCGTCCCGCGCGGACCGTCGTGCCGCGCCGGTACGTGGACGCGCTCGATGCCCTTCCAGGAGTCGATGCGCAGGTCCGCGTGCGGCTCGTCGTCCTGGCAGTAGACGACCACCCGCCAGCCGCGGTCGATCAGGTCGAGCCCGATGTTCTCCACGGCGGTCTCGAAGCCGCCGTGGGCTGCGGGCACACCACGGGTGCCGAGCATCCGTACAGTGGGGGTCACGTGGGGTTGACTCCTATATTTTAGGAGCCGACGGCCCCTATTTTCAGCACAAGGAGCCATCCAAGAGCATCCGCGGGGACCGCGGACGCCAACCCAAGGTCATTTACCCGAAATGGGTTACGTCACCGCGGGTCCCCGGGTCAGCACGAACTGGCGCAGCGCGTCCGGGTCGTCCAGATCGACGTACTCGAACCCGTCCACCGCCGCCGGCGCCTCGCCGATCGCGCACATGGAGTCGTAGACCTGCACGTACGCCGCCGACTGCGGGCCCCAGTCGAGCACCTTCGCCGCACGCTCTCGTGCCCGCAGGGCCAGCTCGACCCGCAGCTCGGGATCGTCCAGCAGCGACTCGACCGCGTCGGTGAAAGCGGTCACGTCCCCGGAGGGAACGAAGAGCGCCGCGTCCTCGGCGGAGACCCGCGTCTCGACCAGGTCGAAGGAGACCGACGGCAGGGCGTACGCCATGTACTCCATGGTCTTGTTCATCGTCGAGACGTCGTTGAGCGGCGTCTTGAGGTCCGGGCACAGGCCGATGGTGGCGGCGCTGAGGTGCTGAGCGATCAGCGCCGAGCCGGCCCGTCCGGTGAAGGTGACGACGTCGTCGAGGCCCAGCTCGGTGCAGCGTCGCTCGAGGTCCTCGAGGCAGTCGCCGAAGCCCATCAGCACGGCGTCGACATCGCTGCGGCCGCGCCGGTGGACGAGCTCCTCCATGACCTCCAGCACCGTGTCGACACCATCTTGCGGACCCATGATCCCGAGGTAGACCAGGGTGTGGCGCCTGCCCGTGTCATCGCCCTGGGAGACGACGTCGTGGGGCCGCACCGGGCGCATCACCGAGGTGTCCGGTCCACTGCGGACCACGGTCACGTCCGCGGGTGCCATCCCACCGCGGGTCATCGCGACCTTCCGGTAGGACTCGTTGGTCGAGATGACCTTGTCGGCGGTGGCGTACGTCTGCTTCTCGAGCCAGCGCAGCGCGGCCAGCTGGGCGCGGCCCGACAGCGACGTCGGCGCACCGAAGCGGGAGAGGAAGAGCTCGGGGTTGAGGTCGTGCTGGTCGAAGACGAACCGGACGCCACGGCGCTTCCAGATGCGGGCCAGCAGCCAATAGGTGTCGGGCGGGTTGCACGCCTGCATGATCGCGAACGGTCGGTCCCGCCAGACCTTGTTGGCCAGCAGCGCCGTGCGGATCCAGCAGTAGACGAACTCGAGCAGGTAGCCGAGCACGCCGCGGGCCTGCGGCGCGGGCCGATACTTGTAGATGCGTACGCCGCCGAGCTGCTGGCGCCCGGGATCGCCGGGGCCCTTCGGGCAGATCACGCTGACCTCGTAACCGCGCGCGACCAGCGCCTGGCACTCGAGCCAGACACGTCGGTCGAGCGGCACCGGAAGGTTCTGGACGATGATCAGCACGTGCGTCTTTGCGACGCCATGTCTCTGCTGGGCTGCGTTGACCATATGAGCAGCGTTGAGGAGCACGCAGACCCCCTCGACGGGGACGCCCGGCATATCCCCGAATCCGGGGATCGTGATCGGTGACGCGGGTGTCCCAGGGCCTCGCGGCTCCTAGCGTCGCCTGGGTGAACCCGCTGGCCGAGCGCATCCGTTCCGTACGCACCCGACCCCGGTCGCACGCCGTGATCGCGGACCGGCGCACGTCGGTCGGCGCGGACGGGCTGGTCGGCGCGGCCGAGGAGCTGCAGCTCGCCCTCGTCGCGGCCGCCGGCCGCCCGCAGCCGCTGGTCGCGGTGTCGCTGCCACTGTCCACCGACGCGGTGGTGGCGCTCGTCGCCGCGATCCTCGGCGACCTCTCGGTCTGCTTCGTGGACCCGTCGGCGACCGAGGAGCACCGCCGGTCGCTCCTCCAGGCGCTTCATCCTGACGTCGTGCTCGACCGGTCGGGGATCCGGGCGGTCGCGTCCTCGTCCCGCGCCGACCTCGAGGCCGGGTACGTCGCGATGTCCTCCGGCTCCACCGGCGGCGGCCCCAAGGGAGTGCTGTCCTCCTGGGCCGGCATCGACGCCTTCGTCCCGCACGGCGCGGCCGCGCTCGATCTCGACGCCTCCTCGGCGTGGGCCGAGGTCTCGCATCTCTCCTACGACCTGGCGATGACCAACCTGCTGGTCGCCCTGGCCACCGGATCCTCCCTCCACCTGTCCGGATCGCTGGGCGACCGGCTCCGGCCGCTCGGCTTCTGCGCCCGGGTCGAGGCGACGCACCTGCGGCTCGCCCCTCGGTTCATCGACCTCGCCGCCGCCGAGCGGGTCGACGAGGCTCCGCGGAGCCTGCGGGTGTGGGGCTCCGGCGGCGACCGGCTCTCCGCCGCCGACGCGCAGCGGGTCTTCGACCTGGGCGTCCCGACCGTCGTCAACACGTACGGCACCAGCGAGACGATCGGGTTCGCCAGCGCCGCCCGGTTCGATGCCGGCGACGACCTGCCGGCGGTCCACGGCGCGGTCGGGATCGGGCGCGGGGCGGTCGGGGCGTGGCGTACGTCCATGGAGCCGGCGGGCGAGATGCTGGCCATCGAGTCGCCTCACCTGCCCGGCGGCTATCTCTTCGGCTCCCCGAGCGGCGAGTTCCCACGCTGGGACGGGCCGGAGCGGGTGCTGACCGGCGATGTCGGGGCCCGGCGCGGTGAGGAGCTCTTCTGCCTGGGGCGGGCGGGCCGCCGGGTGAAGCGCAGCGCGAGCTTCGTCGACCTGGACGCCCTCGATGCCGAGGTGAAGCAGGCCTTCGGCCTGGCTACCTTCACCGCCGCCACCCCCGCGGGCGACCTGGTCAGCCTCGTCGAGGGCCCGGGGTCTCAGCTGGACGATCTCCGTCGGGGCCTCCCGACGGTGCTGCGACCCGACTCGGTCCCCGACGTACTCGTCCCCGTCGCCCAGCTCCCCCGCCTCGGCAACGGCAAGATCGACCAGGCTGCCGCTCAGGCCCTGGTCTCGACCGCTGGCTGACCCCGCGGGTCACCGCCGCTGACCCCCGCTGACCGTCCCACCCCCGCTGGTCGAGCCGCCGGAGCCGCTAGGCGGAGGCGTGTCGAGACCAACACGATCTCATGGAGCGCGGAGGGGACCGTGTTGGTCTCGACACGCTCGGCC
>NZ_JBHWLY010000133.1:0-6599 GCF_042730435.1 Nocardioides sp. NPDC059952
AACCCCCACCCCTCAAATCGCCGCGACGGCACAACCTCACCAAAACCACCCCCGAGTCGGCGCGACAAACCGCGCCGACTCGGCGAGATTTCCCGACAGGATGAGCCGACTCGGGGTGCTCAGTACCAGCCGACGGACTGGGAGTGGCCCCAGGCGCCGCAGGGGGAACCGTAGCGGTCGTTGATGTAGCCGAGGCCCCACTCGATCTGGGTGGCGGGGTTGGTCTCCCAGTCGTCGCCGGCGGAGGCCATCTTGGAGCCGGGGAGGGCCTGCGGGATGCCGTAGGCGCTGGAGGAGGGGTTGGCGGCGTTCGGGTTCCAGCCCGACTCCTTCTCCCAGAGCGGTTCGAGGCAGGAGAACTGGTCCATCCCCCAGCCGAAGTCGCCGAGCATCGACTTGGCGATGTCCTTGGGGTTGCGCAGATCGATCTCGATCTCTTCGATGCCGGCGATGGCTCGTACATCGTTGCCGGCCGACAGGGCGGCCTGCTTGCCGGGGTCGGCGACCTCGCGGCGGTCACCGGCCGAACGCGACAGGGAGGTCTCGCCGCCGCGGGCGGCGGACTCGGCCTCGATCGCGGCGCGCTGGGCGTCGGTGAGCTCGGGGATGTCGGCGGCTGCCGACTCACCCGCACTGAGCGTCGGGTCGTCGGTGGCGGGGCCGGCGTAGGCCACCCCGCCTGCGACTGCCGCGCCGGTCCCGCCGAGGGCGAGGACGGAGAGGAGGAGGGTTGTCTTGGCGGTCGTACGCGCAGCCTTGTGCGGAACGTCGACAAGCGGATTCGCTGGTGCACCGCGATGTCGCGGGGCACGATGAACAGGCTTGGTCACGGGCTCTCATTCGGGGGCTGAGGCATTACAGACCCGCAAACAATGCATGAGCACCAACCCCGTATCAAACCGGACGCACCGTTTGTAGGTCAGAAATGACCGTCCTGAGCATCACTTTCGTAACATGAGTCACAGAAATCACAACGGCCCCAGACCTTACGGGTCCGGGGCCGTTGACGTGACAATGATTACGGCGTCACGGGACCACGTTCTCCAGCATCTCGGTGACCAGCGCAGCGATCGGCGAGCGCTCGGAGCGGGTCAGGGTGACGTGGGAGAAGAGCGGGTGACCCTTCAGCTTCTCGATCACCGCGACCACGCCGTCATGGCGTCCGACCCGGAGGTTGTCGCGCTGGGCGACGTCGTGGGTGAGCACCACCTTCGAGTTGGCGCCGATGCGGGAGAGCACCGTCAGCAGCACGTTGCGCTCCAGCGACTGCGCCTCGTCGACGATCACGAACGAGTCGTGCAGCGACCGGCCGCGGATGTGGGTCAGCGGCAGCACCTCCAGCATGCCCCGGTCGATGATCTCGTCGATCACGTCCTGCGTGGTCACCGCGGAGAGCGTGTCGAAGACCGCCTGGCCCCACGGCGACATCTTCTCGCCCTCGGTGCCGGGCAGGTAGCCGAGCTCCTGGCCGCCGACGGCGAAGAGCGGGCGGAAGATGAGCACCTTCTTGTGCTGGTTGCGCTCCATGACCGCCTCCAGCCCGGCGCACAGCGCCAGCGCGGACTTCCCGGTGCCGGCCCGGCCACCGAGGGAGACGATGCCGACCTCGGGGTCGAGCAGCATCTCGAGCGCGATCCGCTGCTCCGCCGAGCGGCCGTGGATCCCGAAGACCTCCCGGTCACCGCGGACGAGGTGGACCTGCTTGTCGGGGCCGACCCGGCCCAGCGCGGTGCCTCGGTCGGACATCAGCACCAGACCGGTGTGGCAGGGCAGGTCGCGGGCCGCGTCGAGCTCGAGGACGCCGTCGTCGTAGAGCTCGTCGAGGGACGCGGAGGCGACGTCCAGCTCGGCCATCCCGGAGTAGCCCGGGTCGGAGTCGTTGATCCGCTCACCGCGGTAGTCCTCGGCCTTCAGCCCGACCGCGGACGCCTTGATCCGCATCGGCAGGTCCTTGGAGACCAGGGTGACGTCGAGCCCGTCGCCCTTCAGGTTGCGCGCGACCGCGAGGATCCGGGTGTCGTTGTCCCCGAGCCGGAAGCCGCTCGGCAGGGAGGACGGGTCGGTGTGGTTGAGCTCGACACGGATCGTGCCGCCCTCCTCACCGACCGGAACCGCCGTGTCGAGGCGGCCGTGGGTGACCCGCAGCCCGTCGAGCTGCCGGAGTGCGGAGCGGGCGAAGTAGCCCAGCTCCGGGTGGTGCCGCTTCCCCTCCAGCTCGGTGATGACCACCACCGGGAGGACGACCTGGTGCTCGGCGAAGCGCGTCATGGCCTTCGGGTCCGACAGCAGGACGCTGGTGTCGAGAACGAACGTCCGCGGGTGCGGCGACTCGCTCTCGGCCGAGGGGGAAGACTCCGACGCCGGTGTCGGAGCGGCCGACGTATCGGCCTCGGTGACGTGCTCGTTCGTGGTTGGGTTGGCCACGCGGATCACCTCTCGCGACCGGCTCATACACCCATGAGTCCGGTCATCTCATCACTAATCAGATGGACCGGACGGTGGACCGTCAGTCGGGGTGCCGACCGCCTCACACCCGTCAGGATCGATGGGATCCTGACACAGGTTCGGTTCGTGACTTCTCACGTAACGGGCCTCCAGGTGCGACGGGAATTTGTTCCCCGCCGTTGGTACAACGCTACGACGCCGGACCAACGGTCCGTGGCAACACGAACGATTTTTCTTTGTGAACTCCTGGTGACGCCCCGAATGTTCCGGCCAGCGGTCACCTGCCTAGGCGACGCTCGCGGTGGGCGTAGGCCCGCAGGGCACGCAGGAAGTCCGTACGCCGGAAATCGGGCCAGTAGGCCTCGCAGAAGTAGAACTCCGACTTCGCGCTCTGCCACAGCAGGAACCCGCCCAGGCGCTGCTCCCCCGACGTACGGATCACCAGGTCGGGATCGGGCTGTCCCTTGGTGTAGAGGTGGTCGGCGATGTGCTCGACGTCGATGATCTGGGCGAGCTCCTCCAGCGAGGTGCCGCGGGTGGCGTGCTCGTTGAGCAGGGCGCGTACGGCATCGGCGATCTCGCGGCGGCCGCCGTAGCCGACCGCGACGTTGACCAGCATCCCGTCGACGTCGCGGGTCGCCTCCTCGGCGGCCTTGAGGCGCTGGGCCAGCCAGGGCGGGAGCAGGTCGAGAGCGCCGACCGGGTGCAGCCGCCAGCGGCGTACGTCGGCCAGCGAGTCGACCGCGTCGGCGATGATCTCGAGGAGCGGTGCCAGCTCGTCGGCAGGGCGGTTGAGGTTATCGGTGGAGAGCAGCCACAGGGTGACCACCTCGATGCCGATCTCGTCGCACCAGGTGAGCAGCGGCTCGATGTTGGCCGCGCCGGCGCGGTGGCCGTGGGCCGTCGACTGGCCGACCTCCTTGGCCCAGCGACGGTTGCCGTCGAGCATCACCCCGACGTGCTTGGGCAGCTTGGAGGAATCGATCTTGCGGAGCATCCGCGCCTCGTAGGCCGGGTAGAGAACCCGACGTACGCCTTCCTTCCAGTCTGCCACGAGGAGAAGGGTATCGACGTCGGCGCCACATCACCCAGCGGGACGGGATTCACCTGATCTTCAGGGGAGACCGATACTCTTACGCGTCATGAGCGAGATGACGGATGCGATGCGCCTCAAAGTCGGCAACATCACCGACTCGGTCTCCTCGACCGTTCACGAGGCCCTCCCGAAGCTGCGCGGCTGGATCCATCTGGCCACGGCCCCGCTCACGCTGGCGGCCGGGATCGTCCTGATCGTGCTGGCTCCGTCAGGCGCTCCCCGGGTCGGTGCGGCGGTCTTCACGATGGCCGCGCTCCTGCTCTTCACCGTCTCCGCCGTCTATCACCGGGTCAACGCTCTCGGCCGGTGGAACGAGCGGTGGTTCACGATCATGAAGCGCTGGGACCACGCGAACATCATGCTGATGATCGCGGGCTCCTACACACCTTTCTCGCTGCTGCTGCTCGACGGTGTCACGCAGGTCGTGCTGCTCTCGGTCGTCTGGACCGGCGCGATCCTCGGTGTGCTCTTCCGGGTCTTCTGGAACGACGCCCCACGCTGGCTGTACGTCCCCAACTACATCGCGCTCGGCTGGGCGGCGATCTTCTTCATCCCGTCGTTCTTCACCGGCGCCGTGGCGCTCGGCCTCGGCATCGGGATCGCCACTTTCACGCTGATCTGCGTCGGTGGCGCGCTCTACACCGCCGGCGGCGTCATCTACGGCTTCAAGCGCCCCAACCCGTGGCCGCGGTGGTTCGGCTTCCACGAGGTCTTCCACACCTTCACGATCCTCGCGTTCGTCGCGCACTACACCGGGGTCTCGCTGGCGACGTACTCGCTGCGCTGAGGCTGAGCCTGATCCAGGGCACGCGCCACAGCCGCGTGCCGGGCGAGCACCGCGGTGAGGATGCCGGCGACGGCGAAGAGCGCGCCCAGCACCATCCATCCGCCGGTGCCGTGGTCGATCGCAGTGGCGGTCACCACGAGGGGCGCGAGCATGTGGGCCAGCGCATAGCCCATCTGGCTGACGCCCTGGTAGGCACCGGCCCGCTCCTGGTCGGCGAGCTCGAAGGCCAGTCCCCAGCTGCCCGCCTCACCGCGCGTCTCGGCGGCCGAGGAGGCGAGCGCGGCGAGCAGCAGGAACACCGTGGCGGCCACCGGGCCCAGATAGGCCGCCGCAGCGAAGAGGAGGCAGGCGGCGAGCAGCAGGAACCCGGCACCCCTCACGGCCCGCCCTGCCGTGGCGATGTCGTGGGTGCCGCGCGAGGCCCGCACCTGGAAGAGCGCGACGTAGACCGTGTTCACCACCAGGAGCAGCGAGACCAGGACCGTCGGCGCATCCGTGTGGTCGGCCACCCACAGCGGCACCCCGATCGAGGTCACCCCGAAGTGGATCGCCATCACCCCGCTGAGCACCGTCGCGGTGACATAGGTGCGGTCACGCAGAGGCGACGGACCCTTGGCCGCCGCCGGGCCGGAGCCGGCATCCATCCTCTTGCCCAGCCCGGTGACTCGGCGCCGGAGCCCGACGAGCGGCACCGCAGCGAGCGTGGTGAGCACGCCGACGAGCACCATCGTGGCGCGGTACGCCGCGCCGGTGTCCACCGCCAGCGCCACCGCCGCGAGCAGCGTCCCCACCCCGATCATCACGTTCATCACCACCCTCAGCCGGGCACGTACGGCGACCCGGTCGGGGCCGTCGAACCAGCGCGCGACCAGCGTCGACTGGGCGCTCGACTGGAAGCCGCGCGAGGCCGAGACCCAGGTCGCGACCAGCACGAACGCGACCACGTCGCGGGCCAGAGCGTAGGCGAGCAGGGCGATGCCGTAGCTCGCCATCGCCCACAACTGCACCCGGTCGGCGCCCCATCGGTCGCTGAGCCGCCCACCGGCGTACGTCGCCACGACACCGACGGCTCCGGCGACGGTCAGGCCGATGCCGACGGTGACCGCCGAGAGACCGACGGTGCGGGTGAAGTAGAGCGCGCTGACCGCGAAGAACATGCCACGTGCGAGGGAGAGGGCGGCGACGGCACCGACGAGCGGGCGCTCGACCGGGTCGCTGGGAGGTCGGATCACGGTCCAGTTGTCGCACCCCGCGCCCACGCGCGCTAACGATGTAGCGTATTGCTTCATGATCAGGTACGACCTGGCCGGTCCCGACCTGAGCGAGGTCCGGTTCGCCATCTCGCCGCTCAACGAGCTCACCCTCTCGCTGCGAGCGCTGCGCGACCCCGGCCGGTTCCCGCTCCACCTGCCCTGGCTCCGCACCGTCGGCGCCGCGGACCTGGATCGGGAGACCCTGCTGGCGCTGACCAACGAGCGGCTCTGGACGCCGGACTTCCTCAACCCGCGCCCGCGCAACCCCCTCGCCCGGCTCGAGGACGAGCTCGAGGTGGTCGCCGCGACCCCTCCGCACCGCGTCCGCGGCGATCTCGACGCGGTCCACTTCGAGGGCGGTCCCCCGGCGGTCCTGGTCGGACGCCCGCAGGTCGTGCTGCGCCGCATCCTCGCCGCGCTCCGTGGCTACTGGGACGCCTGCTTCGAACCCCACTGGCAGCGGATGCGAGCGGTGCTGGAGGCGGACATCGTCCATCGCGGCCGGACGATCGTGCACTCCGGCATGGCGGCGATGTTCGCCGACATCTCACCGCGCGTCACCCTCGCCGACGACGTCCTCTCGATCCGGCTCACCACCTCGAAGGTCGACTACCGGCGTACGACCGCGGGGGTCGGGCTCACCGTGGTGCCCACCCTGTTCACCCGCAACCCGTCGACGCCGATCTCGCCCGAGGAGCCGCCGGTCGTGTTCTACCCGGCACGCGGCCTCGGCAACCTGTGGACGACCGACCGGCCGCGGTCGCCGCGGGCGCTGCGCGACCTCATCGGGGAGACCCGCTCCGGGCTCCTAACCCTGCTGGAGGCTCCGGCCTCCTCGACCGAGCTGGCCGTACGCCTCGGGGTCACCGCCACAGCCGTCAACCAGCACCTGCGGGCGATGCGGGCAGCCGGGCTGCTGACCTCGGCCCGCCACGGCCGATCGGTCCTCTACCTCCGTTCCGACCTGGGCGATCGTCTGCTGGAGGCCGTGAGCTGAAAGGGGCGCGCGGCCACCGGC
>NZ_JBHWLY010000134.1:0-6547 GCF_042730435.1 Nocardioides sp. NPDC059952
GCCGCGCCCCTCGCTGGGGGGGGGTCCCCCCGCGCGGGGCGCGCCCTCCCGACCCCGCTGGCGGGGCCACCTCACTCCGTCGCATAGCGGCTCCGGCGGCTCGACCAGCGGGGGTGGCTGCTCGGGTCAGGCAGACTCGGCCTCGGCGAGCTGGCGCTTCCAGTCGCGGAAGGTCTCCTCGGTGCGGCCGCGGCGCCAGTAGCCGGAGATGGAGACGTCGGCCTTCGGGACGCCGCGCTCCTTGAGGAGGTAGGGGCGGATGCCGTGCATGGTGACCGCGGCCTCCCCGTGGACGAAGGCGTGGACGCGGCCGTCGAGCCACTTCAGGTCGCGGATGGCGGTGACGAGCGGCTGCTCGTGGCCCTCGGCGTCCTCGGCGGCGTGGTGGGTGTGGCCGCCGGTGACCAGCCAGGTCACCTCGACGCCGTCGGGGTGGTCGAGGGGCTGCTCGTGGCCGGGCGCCGGGATGTCGATGACGGCGTAGCCGCGGGCGTCGGCGGGGAGCGCGGCCAGGGCCGCGCGGATGGCGGGCAGGGCGGTCTCGTCACCGGCGATCAAGTGCCAGTCGGCCTCGGGGTCGGGCGAGTAGGCGCCGCCCGGGCCGCGAGCCGCGAGGGTGTCGCCGGGCTGGGCCGCGGCGGCCCAGGGACCGGCGTACCCCTCGGTGCCGTGGACGACGAAGTCGATGTCGAGGGTGCCGTCCTCGACCGAGGGGTTGAGAGCGGTATAGGTGCGCACCACCGCGTCGTCCCCTTGAGGAAAGACGAGCTTCACGTAGCGGTCGGTGAAGACGCTCGACGAGAAGGCACTCAGGTCCTCGGAGCGGAAGCTCACCCGGATCATCGTCGGACTCAACCGCTCGGTGGCGGTGACGACGAGGATGGTCTCAGGCTTGGCGGGACGGCTCATGTAGGCAACCCTAACTTGCCCTCAAATGGGCTGCAGTGAACCGGGCGCGGTCAACCCGCCGACCGGGTGGAGTGCGTGGACCGGGGCTGGGTGGACTCGGCAGGGGGCGCGGGCGAGGGGATGGCGGAAGCGGGACGCTGGGGCTTGGCGACCAGCGACAGGCTCGGCTCGAGCACCCGCAGCAGCGCCTCGACGTGGCCACGGGCCTCGGTCACCAGCCGCCGGGCCTCGCGCGGGGACCGCTTCCGCAGGTCCTGGAGGTCGTCGTCGGCCGGCCGCCGGACCCGCCGCCGGGCCTTCTCCAGCGGCGCGAGCTGGACGAGCGTACGCAGCCGGGTGGCCGCATCCGCCTCCGAACCCCCGTGGCCGCCCAGAGCCGTGCGTCCCAACAGGTCGCCGAGCGCGGCGATCTCGATGAGCGTGAAGGTGCGCTTGACCGCGGAGGGCACCAGCCGGGCGACCTCGCTGCGGTGCGAGCGTTCGGCGGTGATGATCAGGTCGGCGCTCTCGATGTCGCCGACGTCGAGCGGATAGGCCTGATGCCTGGTCAGCCGGACCCCGGCGAGAGCGACCTCTGAGGCGATCATCGGGTCCATGTCGTAGCCCTCGAGCGCCTCGCTGCCGGCCGAGATCACGGTGATGCCGTGGCGAGCGAGCCCACCAACCTGGCCGACGCCCTCACGGAGCATCGCCTCGATCGCCGGCGATCGTCGTACGTTCCCGGTGCAGACGACCAGGATCGTCGCGGTCTCCATCCCTGCCTACCTTCGAACAGTCGCCTGCCGATTCTCGAGCGCGGATCTCACATCCACGCGGCCAACCCCCCGAACGTGACGGACAGACATTACGCAATCGACGTACGGCTCCAGAAACCGACGGCAGATCAATCCCCCATTTGGGGGAACGAGTTGGGCACCCGGCCCTGTCATACCCGAAATCGGGTGAGGATGTGCGATGGCCCCGTGGACCTGCCTCGACGGCAGCACCCATTGCCTCGGGCTCCGCTTCGGCGGGTGAGCCACGGATGAGCTGCCCGGCCAAGACATCGGATGGAGTGACCTGTTGGACCTGCGCGATTACGTCGCTGCCCTGCGGAAGCGTTGGTACATCGTCGCGGTGCTCGCGATCATCGGTGCCGGCGCGGCCTTCGCGCAGGCGCACGCGAGCCCGCCGCAGTACCGCGCGCAGAGCACCGTCTTCGTCTCGATCGCGCGCGGCGCGACGACCCAGGAGCTGGTCCAGGGCTCGACCTTCACCCAGGACATCGTCCAGTCCTACGCCAAGCTGGCGACGATGCCGGTCGTGCTCGACCAGGTCATCTACGACCTCGACCTCGACACGACTCCGAAGGCGCTGGCCGAGGAGATCACCGCCGAGAACCCGCTCGACACCGTGATCATCGAGATCGACGCGGTGGCCACCACCAGCTCCGGCGCCTCCGACCTCTCCAACGCGGTCGCCGACGAGCTCACCACCACGATCACCAACCTCTCCCCCAGCTCCAACAAGAAGTCCGCGGTCGAGGTGACGGTGGTCGCCCGCGCCGACCCGCCCCAGGAGGCGTTCGCACCGCGTACGCGGCTGGCCGCTCTGGTCGGCTTCGCCGGCGGCTTCGGGCTCGGTGTCGCCATCGCGGTGGTCCGTGCCCTGCTCGACACCCGGGTCAGGACCGCGGCCGAGCTCGAGCAGCTCACCGACATGGGGCTCCTGGGGGCGATCCCCCGGCGCCGGGGCCAGCGGCGCTCGCGTGGCGCGGTGACCGCCATCGACCCGCACAACGTCGCGGCTGAGGCCTATCGGAGGCTGCAGACCAATCTGCAGTTCCTCGACGCCTCCTCGAGGGTCCGCTCGATGGTGGTGACCTCCTCGATCGGCGGCGAGGGCAAGTCGACCACCTCGATCAACCTGGCCCTGGCGATCGCGGAGCAGGGCCAGCGGGTGCTGCTCGTCGACGCCGACATGCGCCGTCCGGCCGTCGCCGACTACTGCGGCATCGAGGGCGCGGCCGGGCTGACCACGGTGCTGATCGGGAAGGCCGAGCTCCACGACGTCGTCCAGATCTGGGGAGACGCCAACCTGCACGTGCTCACCATGGGTGAGATCCCGCCCAACCCCGCGCAGCTGATCGGCTCGCCGCGGATGGCCGACCTGCTCGCGGAGGCGCGGGACGCCTACGACGTGGTCATCCTCGACTCCCCGCCGCTGCTCCCGGTCGCCGACGGCGCGATCCTGTCCCGGCTGACCGACGGTGCCCTGGTCGTCGCCAACTGCCGTACGATCCACCGCCCGCAGGTGCTCGAGGCCATCGACAGCCTCGAAGCCGTCGACGCCCGGTGCCTCGGCATCGTCGCCAACCAGGTCCGGGACACCGCCGCCCACACCTACTACGGCCAGCCCGAGCAGGGCTGGTTCGCCCGTCTGTTCGCCCGTTTCGCACGTCCCCAGGCACAGCAGCACGGCTACCCGGCCGCCGGGAGCTGAGCGTGGCCGTCGCGACGGCGGTCCGGGTCCGCACCCAGCGCACCCGGCGCACGCAGCGCGCCGAGCGCACCGGCTGGGAGGTGCTGACCGCTCTCCTGGCGGGGACGGCCGCATTCCTCGCCGGCACCGACGTCGATCTGGTCCGGGGCCTGACCGTGGGCGGACTGGTGGGTACCGCCCTGGCGCCGGTCTGGATCCGGGAGGCGAGCCGCTATCGCGGTGCGGCGTTGGGCGGCGTACTCCTTCTCGCCTGCCTCATCTCAGCGCTGGCGCTCGCCACCTGGCGCTCGGCGACCCACCCGACGACCGAGGCCGGCGTGCTGTTCGAGCTGGTTCCGGTCGTGTCGACCGCGATGTGCGTCGGGGCGCTGCTGTGGGGGCAGCGCGTGCTCTCGCCGGGGATCGTTGTGTGCCTCTACGCCCTCGGCTCCTTCATGACTTCCACGATGGGGTCCAGGTTCGCCGAGGACCCGTGGCGGTTCGGGTTCTCGATGCCCGCGACGATGTTGCTGCTGGGAGCCTGCATGCTCATCCGGCGGCGTCCCCGGAAGCGGCTCCTCGCCGACATGGTCGCGCTCGGGGCGCTCACCGCGGTCACCGCACTGTCCGGGGCAAGATCGATGAGCGCGTTCCTGATCATGACCGCGGTGCTGCTGCTGTGGCAGCACCGGCCGCGGACGGCGAAGCGGACCACCTCGGCGCTGCTCTCGCTGGTACTGGTGGGCGCGCTGGGGCTCGGGCTCTACCGATCCCTGGAGGGCGCTGCCCTGGACGGCTACCTCGGCCAGTCGGCCCAGCAGCGCACCGAGGAGCAGACCCAGGCGGCCGGGTCGCTCATCCTCGGCGGCCGACCCGAGATCGGCGCAGCGGTCGCGCTGATGCTGCACGAGCCGCTCGGCTACGGCGCCGGCATCATGGCCACCTCGACCGACATGCAGGTCGCGAAGCAGGGCATGTCTCGCCTGGGCTATGACCCGGACAACGGCTACGTCGAGCACTACATGTTCGGCACCCGGATCGAGGTGCACTCGCTGATCGGCGACCTGTGGATCTGGTTCGGGTTGGCCGGGCTGGTGCTGTCGGGGTGGCTGCTGTGGCTCGCCACCTCCTACCTGGGCCGGAGCATGTCCCACCGCACCGGCACCGCGCTCGGCATCTTCCTCGCCCTGCAGCTCGGCTGGAACCTCTTCTTCGGCCCGATCATCAGCTCGCTCCCGCCGCTCGCGCTCGCGCTCGGGGTCTTTCTGCTGCAGCGCAAGGACGACGTCCCGGCTCCGTCGACGCCGAAGCCACAACCGCGGCCATCACGGCGGCCCGGCCGTCAGGGGCAACGCGCTCGCCGCCGCTACCTCGCCGGAGGACCCCAGCGTGCGTGAAGGCTGGATCGACTCCGCGCGAGGCCTGGCGATCATCTTGGTGGTGCTCTTCCACGCCGTGATCAACCTCGACCTGGTCGGCCTCGCCGGCCCCTGGTCGCGGCTGGCCTACCCGTTCGACACGTTCCGGATGCCACTGTTCTTCTTCCTCGCCGGACTCCTCGCCCCCTCGCTGCTCGCCCGCCCGCTGCGGCAGGTGCTGCGCACCCGGTGCCTCACCCTGATCTACCTGTACGTCCTGTGGTGCCTGCTCCTCGTCGCCTTCCGCGCGCTCCTGCCCCACTCCCCACCCGGTGGGTTCGCGGCGGTCGCGCGGGTGCTGGTCGAGCCCAACGTCTACCTGTGGTTCCTCTATACGCTGTGCCTGTTCACGCTCATGGGATGGCTGACCCGACGACTGCCCGCGTGGCTCGTCGTCGGGACCGCATTGGCGTGCTCCGCGGTCTTCGCCGCCGGACTCGTCTCCACCGGCGACGTCCCCTGGGACAAGACGTTCCGCTACTGGTTCTTCTTCGTGCTGGCCTCCCGCACGGCACCTGCGGTGCGCTCGGTCGTGCCGCGGATGCGGACCGTTCACGTGGTCGGGCTCGGGGTGGCGTACGTGGTCGTGCTGGGGTTCTTCCTCTACGTCGCCGACGACCGGGTCATCTTCGTCCGGCCGATGCTCGGGCTGCTCGCGGTGGCAGCCGGCTGCGGTCTCGGGGTGATGATCGCCCGGGTGCCTGCCCTCGGTCTCGTACGCCACCTCGGCACCCGCACGCTGCCGATCTACGTCGTCCACGCCTTCCCGATCACCGCCGCCGCGGCCCTGCTCGCCGGACGTGACACCGACTGGCCCCCGGGAACCGACCTGATCGCCGTGCCCCTCCTGACCCTCGCCGCGATCCTGCTCGCGCTGCGTCTGGACCGGCTGGTCACCGGCCACGTCCACGGGATCTTCGACCTCCCGTTCCCCCGCCGAGTCGGCGAGTCAACGGGTCAGCGGGCGTACTCGGTGACGTAGGAGCCCCAGGCACCACGGAGCATGCCGACGCCGCGGAGCAGGGTGCGGGTGCCGCGGGCGTGGTGAGCCGATGAGCCGGTGAGCCGACCGATGACGAGGCGGGCGGAGCCACCCAGGACACGGACGAGGCCGCGGGCGGTGGCGCGCAGCCGGACGAGCTGACGACGGCCGGAGGGGGCGAGGTAGACCTGCACGCGGGAGTCGGAGTTGCCGATGCGGGAGGCCCGAGCACGCACCCAGGACGGGGTCGCGCGGTCGGCGGGCACCAGGTCGTGGACCGGCGCCTCGTCGCACCACACGATCCGGCCGCCGGCAGCCGACAGCGTGCGGGTGAAGACGGTGTCGGAGCCGCCGGAGAGGCCGAAGCCGAGGTCGAAGCGGAGCTCGCCGACCCGCGCCATGTCGAGAAGGAGGTTGTTGGTCGCGGCGGTGGTGACGACGGTGCCGGTGGAGTGCCTCAGCCGCTGGAAGAAGCCACCTGCCGTGATCCAGGGATCCGGGTCAGCGTCGAACGTGGAGACGACCGGGCCGACGACGGCAGCGGCACCGGTCTCCTCCCAGCACGCCAGCAGCGTGGGCAACCACTTCTCCGAGGGCTGCTCGTCGTCGTCGATGAAGACGACGACCGCCTCGGGCCCGGCCTCGGCCAGAGCCCGGTTGCGGGCAGCGGCGATGCCGGGAGTCGGCTCGTGGACGTAGACGACGCGTACGTCCCCTCCGGCCGCCTCCGCGACCGCGGACGCAGCGCTCGGCTGCTCGTCGTTGTCCACGACGAGCC
>NZ_JBHWLY010000135.1:0-6010 GCF_042730435.1 Nocardioides sp. NPDC059952
GCGAGCAGGGTCGTAACGCGAAGAGATCGAGCGTGACGACCGAGCGAGGTCGAACGGCGAGCTTGCTCGTCCGTTCGCGCCGAGCGAGGGAGTAAGGCGCCCGAAGGGCGCCAGCGCAGCGGGTGAGCCTGCGAACCCGCGAAGCGGGTCGAGATCTACGATATCGGTACAAACCCCGATGCGCGCTCACCATGGGTGCGCGAGAGTTGGGGTCGTGACCGACGCAGACCGACTCGAGATCGCCGCCCAGGCGATCGACCTGCACAAGACCTACGGCAAGGGCGCCGCGGAGGTCCGCGCGCTCGACGGCGTGAGCCTGGACCTCTACGCGGGCCAGTTCACCGCCATCATGGGCCCGAGCGGTTCGGGCAAGTCGACGCTGATGCACTGCCTGGCGGCGCTCGACAAGCCGACGACCGGCGAGGTGGTCGTCGGCGGGCGTAAGCTCGGCAAGCTGCGCGACCGCCGCCTCACCTCGCTGCGGCGCGACAAGATCGGGTTCGTCTTCCAGGCGTTCAACCTGGTGCCGACGCTGACCGCGCAGGAGAACATCCTGCTGCCGCTCTCCCTGGCCCGGAAGAAGCCGGACCCGGGGTGGTTCGACCAGGTCATCGACACGGTCGACCTGCGCCCGCGGCTCTCGCACAAGCCGAGCGAGCTCTCCGGTGGACAGCAGCAGCGGGTCGCCTGTGCCCGGGCGCTGGTCTCCAAGCCGGACATCGTCTTCGCCGACGAGCCGACCGGCAACCTCGACTCCACCTCGGCCGCACAGGTGCTCGACTTCCTGCGCCACAGCGTCGACGACCTGGGCCAGACCATCGTCATGGTGTCCCACGACCCGGTCGCCGCCTCCTACTGCGACCGGGTGATCTTCCTGGCCGACGGCCGGATCGTCGACGAGCTGGCCAAGCCGAGCCGCGAGGAGATCCTGGCCCACATGGCCGACCTGCAGGCGCGGGCGATGGGCCTGGCTCCGATCGGCGAAGGTGCCTGAGGGTGAACCAGACAATCGCCACACCGCCACGTCCGCACTCTGGCGCTTGCGCAAGGAAGGTGGCGACGTGCTCCGGCTGACGCTGCGCAACCTCGCCGCGCACAAGGTGCGCCTGCTCATGTCGACGCTCGCGATCGTCCTGGGCGTGGCGTTCCTGGCCGGCGTACTCACCTTCTCGCACGGGCTCGACCGCACCTTCTCCGGGATCATCAACGGCTCCACGCCCGACGGCCAGGTACGCCCGACCAACAGCGCCAGCTCGGCCGAGGCCAGCCGCCCCGGCGGGGGCGGCGCGGCCATGCTCGAGCCGGAGGCCATCGAGAGGCTGCGTACGCTGCCGGAGGTCGCTCGCGCCGACGGGGTGGTCCAGGGAGCAGGGCTCTATGTGCTCGACACCGACGACAAGCTGGTCAGCAGCTCGGGTGCGCCGACGCTGGCCTTCAACCACACCGGAACCCCCAATCTGCTCGGCGAGCCGTCGCTCGAGCTCATCGAAGGAAGCTGGCCGACCGGGAAGAAGGAGCTCGTCCTCGACGAGGCGACCGCGGAGAAGGCCGGCTATCGGGTGGGAGACTCCGTCACCCTGATCGCACCCCAGGGCGAGACCCGCCGCAAGGTCACCCTCACCGGCACCGCCTCCTTCAACGGCGGTGGCACGGCCGGCGCGCAGCTGCTGATCTTCAGCACCGCCGGCGCCCAGAGCCTGTTCACCGAAGGCAAGGACGTCTACTCCGGGATCTCGTTGACCGCCGCCCCCGGCGTCAGCCAGAAGGAGCTCGTCGCGGCCGCGAACACGGTGGTCCCGAAGGGGTTCGAGGCCGTCACCGGCGACAAGATGGTTGAGGAGTCCGAGGACGCGATCGGTGAGTTCCTCGACGTGATCTCGGTCTTCCTGATCGTCTTCGCGGTGATCGCGGTCATCGTCGGTGCCTTCATCATCGTCAACACCTTCTCGATCCTGATCGCGCAGCGCTCCCGCCAGCTGGCACTGCTGCGCGCCCTGGGGGCCTCCCGCCGCCAGGTCACCACGTCGGTGCTCTTCGAGGCGCTGGTGATGGCGCTGGTCGCGGCGACCATCGGCATCCTCGCCGGCTGGGGGCTCGCCCACGGCCTGGCCGCCGCCTTCCGTCAGGCCGGTCTGGAGATCGCCTCCGACGTCCTCGTCCTCACCCCGCGCACCATCTGGATCTCCTACGCGGTGGGCGTCCTCGTCACCCTCGCCGCGGCCCTGCTCCCCTCCCGCCGGGCCGGGAAGGTCCCGCCGGTGGCGGCGATGCGCGAGGACACCCAGCCTCCGGCCAGATCCACCGTCCTGCGTACGTCGGTGGGGCTCGTCCTGCTGGCCGCCGGTCTCGCGATCGCGGCGGTGCCACGGATCGGGGTCCCGGAGATCAGTCTTCCCGGCGGGTTCGACGTGCCGACGAGCCCGGCGCTGTGGGTGGGCGTCGGGGCCGGGATATCGATCCTCTCGGTCGCCTGGATCAGCGCGTTCCTGGGCCGCCCGGTCCTGGCGGCGCTGCGTACGGTCTCGGGGGCGCTCTTCGGGATGACCGGCAAGCTCGCCGGCCAGAACGCGATGCGCGACCCACGGCGCACCGGTGCCACCGCGTCGGCGCTGATGATCGGGCTGGCGCTGGTCTCGCTGATCGGCGTGCTCGCGGCCTCGATGAACGCCTCGATCTCCGACGTGGTCGAGGAACAGTTCAAGCCCGACCTGGTCGTGCAGAGCCCGACCTTCACTGCGTTCCCGACCTCGATCGGCGACGAGATGGAGAAGGTCGAGGGCGTGGCCACCGTCTCGCGTTCGCAGATCGCCCAGGCCGTCGTCGGTGAGGTGGACCTGCAGAACCCGAAGAAGAACGAGGTCGCGTTCCTCTTCGGCGTCGACGAGCACCTGCCGCAGGTCTACGACCTGGATGTGCTCGAGGGCAGCGAGGACCTCAAACCCGGCCAGGTGCTGGTCACCGACGAGGCCGCGAAGGAGCACGGCTGGCGGCTCGGCGACCGCATCGACCTCACCTTCGTCAGCGGTCGCCAGCAGCACCCGCAGATCAGCGGGATCATCGCCCGGACCCAGGTCACCGGTGACATCACGGTGCGCATCGAAGACCTCGTCGCGGCCAAGGTGCCGCGCGAGGACGCCTCGCTGAGCATCATGCTCGCCCGCGGAGCCGACCCCGCGGTCGTCCACGAGCGTCTCGACAAGCTCGTCGAGGATCGCCCGGTGGTCGCGGTGCAGGACAAGGACGAGTTCGCCGAGTCGATCAAGGGGCAGGTCAACCAGCTGCTCTACATGATCTACGGCCTGCTCGCGCTGGCGATCGTGATCGCTGTGATCGGCATCGTCAACACCCTCGGCCTCAGCGTCATCGAGCGCACCCGCGAGATCGGGTTGCTACGCGCGATCGGCCTCTCGCGTGGCCAGCTGCGCCGGATGATCACCCTGGAGTCGGTGACGATCGCGGTCCTCGGCGCGGTCCTCGGGCTCGTTCTCGGGGTGCTCTTCGGGGTGCTGCTGCGCGACGCGCTGCGCGAAGACCTCACCAGCCTGTGGGTGCCGCTCGACCAGCTGGCCGTCTTCCTGGCGATCGCCGTCTTCGTCGGCGTCCTGGCCGCGCTCCTCCCCGCCATCCGCGCAGGAAGGGAAGACGTCCTCAAGGCCATCGCCTCGGAGTAGTGTGCCCCGGGTGAGCACCGAGCACACCACAGACCTGCCCGAACCCACCCTCCGCGTCCACCAGCCGGAGACGGCTGCGGTGGGGATTCCCGGGGTGGCCCACTCGATGGAGTACGCGCTGCGCGAGATGGGCCCCAAGCGCAGCCTGCAGACGCTGCTTAAGGTCAACCAGGTCGGCGGCTTCGACTGTCCCTCCTGCGCCTGGCCGGACCCCGACCATCGCAAGGCGGCCGAGTTCTGCGAGAACGGCGCCAAGGCGGTGGCGTGGGAGGCGACCCGCAAGCGGGTCGACCGCGACTTCTTCGCGGCCAACTCGGTCTCCTCGCTCAACGAGCGCGACGACCACTGGCTCGAGTCGCAGGGTCGGCTGACCGAGCCGATGTACATCGCCCCCGGCGAGACCCACTACTCCCCCATCGCCTGGTCCGAGGCGATCTCGCTGATCGCCGATCGGATGCGCGCGGCCGACCCCGACCGTTCGGTCTTCTACACCTCCGGCCGCGCGTCCAACGAGGCCGCGTTCGTCTACCAGCTGCTCGCCCGCCAGCTCGGCACCAACAACCTGCCCGACTGCTCCAACATGTGCCACGAGTCCAGCGGCACCGCGCTCGGCGAGGTCATCGGCATCGGCAAGGGCACGGTCACCTACGACGACCTCGCCGAACACTCCGACCTGATCTTCGTAGTCGGCCAGAACCCCGGCACCAACCACCCACGGATGCTGACCGCGCTCGAGTCCGCCAAGGAGAACGGCGCCAAGGTCGTCTCGGTCAACCCGCTTCGCGAGGCCGGGATGGGGCGGTTCCGCAACCCCCAGACCGTACGCGGCGTCAGCGGCGTCGGCACCCAGCTCGCCGACATCCACGTGCCCGTGCAGGTCAACGGCGACCTCGCGCTGTTCGCCGGGATCAACAAGCTGCTCGTCGAGCGCGACGCCATCGCGCACCCGTTCCTCGAGGAGCACACCGACGGCTTCGAGGTCGCCGCGCAGGCCTGGGCGGCGATGGAGTGGGACGAGATCACCCGGCTCAGCGGCATCTCGCGGGAGGAGATCGAGTCCCTCACCGACCTGGTCGAGTCCCGCGAGCGCGTCATCGTGTGCTGGGCGATGGGCCTGACCCAGCACAAGAACTCGGTCGCCACGATCCGCGAGATCGCCTCGTTCCTGCTGCTGCGCGGCAACATCGGCAAGCCCGGTGCCGGCGCCTGCCCGGTCCGGGGCCACTCCAACGTGCAGGGCGACCGCACCATGGGCATCTGGGAGAAGCCGCCGGCGTGGTTCCTGGACGCCGTCGGTGACGAGTTCGGCATCACGCCACCGCGCGAGGACGGTTACGACGTCGTCGCCGCCATCGAGGCGATGCGCGACGGCGCCGTCGACGTCTTCCTCGCCCTGGGCGGCAACTTCGCCGCCGCGACCCCCGACACCGCCGTCACCACGGCGGCCCTGGCCAACGTCGGCCTCACCGTCCAGGTCTCGACCAAGCTCAACCGCAGCCACCTCCACCACGGCCGCGAGGCTCTGATCCTCCCCTGCCTCGGCCGCACCGAGCGCGACGAGACCGGCGGCCGCGAGCAGTACGTCACCGTCGAGGACTCGATGGGCATGGTGCACGCCTCCCACGGCCGCCTGCTTCCGGGCTCGAAGGAGCTGCGCAGCGAGGTCGGCATCGTCTGCGCCATCGGCGAAGCGCTGTTCGGCTCGGACCAGGGCGTCGACTGGGCCACGATGGGCGTGGACTACTCCCGGATCCGCTGGCACATCTCCGCGGTGGTCCCCGGGTTCGAGGACTTCGAGACCCGGCTGAAGGCGCCCGGGGGCTTCGCCCTGCCCAACGGCCCGCGCGACTCGCGCACCTTCGACACGGCGACCGGCCGGGCCCGGGTCACCGCCAACCCGCTGACCGCGGTCGCCGCTCCCCCGGGCCACCTGCTGCTGCAGACGCTGCGCTCCCACGACCAGTTCAACACCACCGTCTACGGCTACAACGACCGCTACCGCGGCATCAAGGGCGGGCGCCACGTCGTCTTCGTCAACCCCGAGGACCTCCGCGAGCTCGGCATCGCCGACGGCGACACCGTCGACATCGTCTCGGTCTGGACCGACGGCGAGCGCCGGGCCGAGGGCTTCCGCGTCGTCGCGTA
The DNA here is from genome assembly GCF_042730435.1 of Nocardioides sp. NPDC059952. Classification (NCBI taxonomy): domain Bacteria; kingdom Bacillati; phylum Actinomycetota; class Actinomycetes; order Propionibacteriales; family Nocardioidaceae; genus Nocardioides; species Nocardioides sp. NPDC059952. Next base: position 5,817 of record NZ_JBHWLY010000135.1, read on the forward strand.
CGCCACCCCTCGCGGCTCCACCGCGGCGTACTTCCCGGAGACGAACGTCCTCATCCCGCTCGACTCCTACGCCGACGGCAGCCGCACCCCGACCTCGAAGTCGGTCGTCGTACGCCTCGACCCCCGCCGAGTCGTCTCGTCCTGACCGGTTCCATCGCCGAGTCGGCGCGTCATAACGCCTGTCTCTTATACAC
>NZ_JBHWLY010000136.1:0-1061 GCF_042730435.1 Nocardioides sp. NPDC059952
GGTGGCCCCGACGCATCTCATGCGAGGTTCGCTCAGGGCGCGCCCTGGACGTAGTAGCGCTTCTCCGTCCCGACACGGCCGGTGCCGACGATGTCCACGGACGAAGAGTCCCCGGTGGCTCCCCCGGCGAATCCGAGCTGGTCCGTGCCGAGATCCACACCGCGACCGCCACCCAGCGGCGAGCCGGTGTCGTCGTCATGATGGACGACACCACCACCGGCGGCGTGGTCGACCGGAGACTCGAGGTGCGCGCGACCGCTGACCACGACAGTCGCCCCGTCGGTCGTCACCGTCACCGCGGCGTCGTTGCCGGCCGCATCTCCGGAGACCGTCACCTGACCCGCGGGTCCGCGGTCCGGAGCCTTGATCGGCTGCTGGGCGGAGGCAACCGCGGCACTGGCGACGATCAAGCCACCTGCGGCAAGGGTCACCGCCACCGATCGCCGAAGGCCCCCGAGGATCTTCGAGTTCATCGCGTTCTCCTGACGTGTTCGGGTGTTGAGGGAATGCGGGACCCCGTCAGCGCCCGCACCCGGCGCCCGAGCGCACGGGGATCGCGGCTGGCGCGGACGGGGTCCCGCCGAGCAGGGCGAGCGAGGTCCTGGTCACGCTCATAGCCCCACTCATCGGACCGGACGGATCGGCAGCCTGAGTCGGCTGGCCAGCTTCACGCCCGGTGGTAGATCCATGCAGGGCGACGCCCCCCGGCGTCCAATCGCCCGCATGGATCCGTTGCTCGCTCCGACGCTCGATCGTCGCGTCACGTCCGGTGCCACGAGCGATCGCGGCGCGGCGTACACCGCGGCCTCGACTGCTCGTCGAGGCCGTCACAGCCTCATTGCTCACCATGGACGCTCCCGAGTTCGGTCCGAATCAGAGCCTTCAGTACTTGTTACGTACGTCGATGCGCTGATGTTGCAGTTCCCGGAGAAATACGGAGAAAGTCCCGCCAAAAACACAGAATATAGTGGTTTGGGGAGTGTGTGTTACTATAAGACATCCCACAGCGGAGCCACCAGGTCCTGCTTAGCTCCAGCCGTACACCCCCGTGTCAGGGCGCG
>NZ_JBHWLY010000136.1:1071-5766 GCF_042730435.1 Nocardioides sp. NPDC059952
TTTTTTTTTGTTTTCCTTTCGGGGCTTGCGCTTTGGTGCCCTCCCCCTCAAAAAACCCTAAATACACCCCAAAACACGTCTCTGAGACGTGTTTGCGGGACTTTGTGATCAGATCCAACAGCCCTCAGCGGACCTCCGTCGTCGAGCTCAGCTCCTCGACGACACCCTCGTCTCCGGCGTCGACCGAGTAGTCCGAAGCCGAGGTTGCGTCTTCACCGTCCGGCACGTTCAGCGCCCTCAGGATCGGGGTCAGGACGACGACCACGACGATGTTCAGCAGGAAGGCGGTGAGCGCGATGTAGATCGGCGTCTCCGTGCCCGGGAACGGCGCCAACGGTCCACCGAAGTGCTCCTGCGTGGGCGAGGAGACGCCGTACGCGACGATCGTCCCGTACGCCATCCCGACCGCCCAGCCGGCCAGGACCGCCCACCGGTGGAACCAACGGGTATAGAGCCCGACGACGATCGCAGGCAGCGTCTGCAGGATCCAGACGCCGCCGAGCAGCTGCAGGTTGATGGCGTATGACTTCGAGAGCGCCAGCACGAAGATCAGCGCCCCGAACTTCACGATCAGGGACACGATCTTGGCCTGCTTGGCCTCGTCCTGCGGGGTCGCGTCGGGCTTCAGGTAGGCCTTGTAGATGTTGCGCGTCCACAGGTTGGCGGCCGCGATCGACATGATCGCCGCCGGCACGAGCGCGCCGATGACGACCGCCGCGAAGGCGACGCCCGCGAACCACGCCGGGAACTGGTCCTCGAAGAGCTGCGGGATCGCGAGCTGCGGGTTCGGCGGGTCGCCGACCATCACCCCGGCCGCGAGGGCGACGAACCCGAGCAGCGCGAGGAGCCCCAGCAGGAACGAGTACGCCGGCAGCAGCGAGGCGTTGCGGCGGATCACGTTGCGGCTGCGCGTGGAGAGCACCCCGGTGATCGAGTGCGGATACATGAACAGCGCCAGCGCCGACCCGAGCGCCAGGGAGGCGTAGGCCCACTGGCCGGCCGCCTGCGACGGGAACAGCGCCTTCGGGGCGGCGTCGCCGGCGGCGATCGCGTCGGCGTTCTCGGTGTTGAAGGTGTCGAAGCTGTTCTGCACGGTGTCGAAGATGTTGCCCCAGCCACCGAGCTGCGACGGGATGTAGAGGATCGCCACGAGGATCACGATGTAGATCAGCGAGTCCTTCACGAACGCGATCAGCGCCGGCGCCCGCAACCCGGAGGAGTACGTGTAGGCGGCCAGCACCGCGAACGCGATGAAGAGCGGCAGGTCACGGATGAACCAGTTCGAGGAGTCGCTCTGCAGGCCCATCACCTCGAGGACGACCTCCATGCCCACCAGCTGCAGCGCGATGTAGGGCATGGTGGCCAGCAGGCCGGTGACCGCGACGGCCAGGCCCAGCGACTTGGACCCGTAGCGGCCGACGACGAAGTCGGCCGGGGTGACGTACCCGTGCTTGTGCGAGACCGACCAGAGCTTCGGCAGGAACGCGAAGATGATCGGGTAGACGAGGATCGTGTAGGGGACCGCGAAGAAGCCGACGGCCGAGCCGGCGAACAGCGTCGCGGGGACCGCGATGAACGTGTACGCCGTGTAGAGGTCGCCTCCGATGAGGAACCAGGCCACGAACGTACCGAAGCCGCGGCCACCCAGGCCCCACTCGTCGAGGTTGTCCATGGACTTCGCCCGGCGCCAGCGCGCGGCGGAGAAGCCGAGGATCGTGACCAGCAGGAAGAGGAAGGCGAAGACGGAGACTGCTACCGCGTTCACTGGCCACCCTCCTTCCACGGGCGCCCGGCGGCGGCACGGTCACGCCGGAACGCAGTCTTGGCGACGAAGTAGGCGACCGTCGTGAACAGGACGGAGCAGGGGATGAGGAAGAGCTGGAACCAGAAGTAGAACGGGAATCCGGCGAGCGTCGGATCCTCCTTCGCGTACAGCGGCACCGCGAGCGACGGCGCTGCTGCCGCGAACAGGAGGATCCCGACAAGGATCCACGAGCCCTTGGACGAGGACGGCATGGGTCACCTCCGAGATGTGTCGAAGTGGGGTTGGACGACCTGTGACCTTGGTCACATACGAGCCCCGTGTCCAGCCCAATTCGACCGACACGACGACGAACGGTCGATCTGCCGGGACGAACGGTCATCCGGATCCAGAGGGTCACTATCCATGCGCTACCTTCCACGTCGACGATCCGAAGGAGAACGAGATGAACCGACGTACGTCCCTCGCTGCCGCCCTCCTGATGAGCGGGGTGATCGCGGGTGCTCCCGCCTCGGCTTCGGCGCACCCGGAACGTCCGCGCGAGATCATCGCGTCGCAGGTGGTGAAGGCGACCAGCCCGCACCCCGGGCTGAACATGACGCTGCTCGAGGGCCCGGCGTTCGGCGCCGACGGCTCCCTCTACTTCGTGGACGTCGTCGCCTCCGCGCCGGCGCCCAAGGTGCTGCGGCTCGACACCGCGTCGCGGGAGGTCTCCGGGTTCTTCACCGACTCGGTGGGCAGCTACACCTCGGCGCAGTGGAGCCCGGTCGACGGCCGGCTCTACCTGACCGACTACCAGGGCACGATCCGCAGCGTCGCCGCCGACGGCACCGACCCGCGCACGGTCTTCGCCGGTCCGGTCGAGGGCGGCCCGATGAGTCCCGACGACCTGACCTTCGATCCCGAGGGCAATCTCTACGTCACCGACCTGACCGGCTACCTCGACCCGGCCAAGGAGCCGGTGGGACGGGTCGTACGCATCGCGGCGGACGGGTCGAGCGCGACAGTGCTGGCCTCGGGGCTCGCCGCGCCCAACGGGATCTCCTTCGACCGCGGCTATCGCGGGCTCTACGTGAGCACGCTGTGGGAGAACCGGATCAGCCATCTGGCCCTCGACCGGTCGCGCACCTCGGTCGTCGCGGCCCGGACCGTCGCCGAGGTCGACGACGGCCCCGCCGAGACCGAGACCGACTCCAACGCCGTCGACGCGGCCGGCAACATCTACCAGGCCACCCACGGCGAGCCGGTCATCCGGGTCTTCTCCCGGCACGGCCGGCCGCTCGCGACGGTCCGCGTCCCCATCGCCGACCGGGCCGGTCTCACCTCGGCGACCAACGTCGCGATCCGGCCCGGGACCAAGCAGGCGTACGTCACCGTCTCCGGTGATGCCGGCGGGTTCATCTACAGCTTCGACGCGCTGGCCAAGGGCATCCGGCAGTCGAACGGCGGCTAGCGCGGCCGCCCCTGGGAAATCACCTGCCGAACGGTGCCGTCAGGGCTAGCCTGCAAGGTGATCCTCACCCCTCGGCACAGGAGCGCCCCATGAGCACTGAAGTCCCCAGGATCGACCGCCGCCGTCTGCTCGGCGCTGCCGCGGCCGGCGCCGCAGCGGCACCGCTTCTCACCGGCTCGTCCGGCGCGGCGAGCGCTGCCGTCGCGCCGCTCGGGCGAGACCAGGCCGTCCGGACCGGTGCCGAACGGGCTGCGGCCGACGGCTGGTCGGTGCTGTCGGGTGATCGGGTCGGCATCATCACCAACCCCACCGGCGTGCTCGGCAACCTCCGCAACATCGTCGACGAGATGCACGAGTCCGGCGCGGTCCAGATCGCCGGTGTCTTCGGTCCCGAGCACGGCTTCCGCGGCACCGCGCAGGCGGGCGGCTCGGAGGGCACCTTCGTCGACGAGCGCACCGGGCTGACCGTCTACGACGCCTACGGCGCGAACGTCGCGAAGATGACCGAGCTGTTCACGACCTCTGGGGTCGAGACCGTCGTCTTCGACATCCAGGACGTGGGCTCCAGGTTCTACACCTACATCTGGACGATGTGGACGGCGATGCAGGCAGCCGTCGCGACCGGCAAGCGCTTCGTGGTCCTCGATCGGCCCAACCCCGTGGGCGGGACAGCCCGTGGACCGATGATGACGGCGGCGTACACCTCGGGCGTCGGCGCCCGCGAGATCGTCCAGCAGCACGGGATGTCGGTCGGCGAGCTGGCCAGGTTCTTCGACGGCGAATTCCTCGAGGAGCACGCGGGCGGGCGGCTGGAGCAGCTCGACATCGTCCAGGTCTCCGGCTGGCGGCGACGGACGTTGTACGCCGACACCGGGCTCGACTTCATCCTGCCGAGCCCGAACATGCCCACCTCCGACACCGCGCTGGCCTACCCCGGCACCTGCATGTTCGAGGGCACCAACCTCTCCGAGGGGCGCGGCACCACCAAGCCGTTCGAGCTGATCGGGGCGCCGTTCGTCGACCACCGCTGGGCGGCGGCGCTGGAGGAGGCCGGACTTCCGGGCGTCACGTTCCGGGAGGCGTACTTCAATCCCTCGGTCAACAAGTTCGCCGGCCAGGTCTGCGGCGGGGTGCAGGTCACGATCCAGGACCGCGACCGCTTCGACCCGGTCCGCACCGGCGTCGAGATGCTGGTCAAGGCCAAGTCTCTCTATCCCGAGTTCGCCTGGCGGCAGGACTCCTGGGACACCGCCCGGCCGTTCTGGATCGACAAGCTCACCGGATCGACCAGGCTGCGTACGCAGATCGATGCCGGCGCCACCGGCGACGAGGTCGAGGCGGCCTGGCGGGACGAGCTGGCCACCTTCGACCGGACCCGCCGCCAGTACCTCCTCTACCGCTGACCCGCCGAGTCGGCGCGTTCTGACCGAAAATCACGCCGAGTCGGCTCGTTAGAACGCGCCGACTCGGCGGGGGTTGG
>NZ_JBHWLY010000137.1:0-5263 GCF_042730435.1 Nocardioides sp. NPDC059952
GTTCACAACCCCTTGGGCCCCCCCCCTCGGCCCCCGTTGGGTCTCACCCCCCCCCCCCCCCCGCCGCGGGGGGGCCTTTCTCGCCCCCCCCCCGGGGGGGGGGGGGGTTGTTTGGGGTTTCTGCCCCCCGGCCCGGGCGGCCCGGGCCCCCCGGGCCGGGGCGGCCGCGCCCTGGGGCGGCTGCTGGTGGCGCTCGCTGCCGTCGTGTACGCCGTCCTGCTCAGCACCTCCCCCGCCCAGGCGCACGCGACGCTCATCGGCACCGACCCCGAGGAGGGGGCGGTCCTGGAACAAGCGCCGGAGACGATCACCTTCACCTTCGACGAGGCCGTGACGCTGCCCCCGGCGGGCGTGACCGTCTACGACGCGAAGGGCCAGGAGGTCACCTCCGAGGCGACCGCGAGCGGCACCGAGATGCAGGTCGCGCTCGCGCAGGCGAGCAGCCTCGGCGACGGCACCTACGTCGTCGCCTGGCGCGCGGTGTCGGCCGACGGCCACCCGATCTCGGGCTCGCTGACCTTCGCGGTCGGCGCCCCGAGCCTCAGCGTCGCCCCGCCTCCGTCCACGGAGCCGTCCAGGGCGACGGCGGTGATCCACGGAGTCCTCCAGTTCCTCCAGTACGCCGCGCTGCTGCTGGTCGTGGGCCTGGTCTGGTTCCGTGCAGTGATCGTGGGTGAGCACCGCGTCCCCGACCGCGCGATCGCGCGGGTACAGCGCCTGCAGATACTCGCCGGCATGGTCGCCGTGGTCGCGCTGGTCGCGCTCGCCCCGGCCAGCGGCGCGCTGCAGAGCGAGAGCGGACCCGGGGCGATGCTCACCTTCGACGCCTGGTCGCCGGCCTCGGTCGGCAAGGAGTGGCTCAGCGCCCTGGTGGGGATCCTCGGCATCGCGGCAGCGCTCGCGCTGCGCGAGCGGCCCCGCCTGGCCGCGGCCGCGGGGCTGGTCGCGATCTGCTCCCCGGCGTTCGTGGGCCACTCCCGCGCGGTCGTACCCGCCTGGCTGGTCACCGGCACCGATGTCATCCACCTCGTCGCCGGCGCGCTCTGGCTCGGCGGCCTCGTCGGTCTCGCGCTGACCCTGCCGCTGATCACCCGGCGCGGCGCGGTCGCGGCCGAGATCGTCACCCGGTTCTCCACCCTCGCCGCCGTGTCCCTGGCCGCCCTCGCGGTCTCGGGCGTGCTGATGGGCTGGCGGATCCTCGGGTCCTGGGACAACCTGCTCAACAGCACGTACGGCACGCTGCTGATGACCAAGATCGCCCTGGTCGTCGCGGTCGCCGTGATGGCGGCAGGCAACCGGCTGCTGGTCCTCCCCCGCGTCCGTCAGGCGGCCGGCCACGACGACACCGTCGAGGCCGGCTCGATGCTGCGCAGAGCGGTGCTGATGGAGGCGGGCGTGCTCGTCGTCGTCCTCGGCGTCACCGGCTTCCTGGTCGACCAGCCGCCGCAGGCGGGTGCCGGTTCGGCCGGGACCGGATCGGTCGCGGTGGCGCAGACCAACACCCAGGTCGCGGAGCTGGGCGAGGACCACCGGGTCTACGCGACGCTGACCCCGGCGGGCCCGGGCCCGAACGTGCTCCGGCTGCAGATCCAGGACGCGGCCGGCGAGCCCGTCGAGGCGGCTGCGGTCCCGACCGCCAAGCTGAGGTCCGGCGACGTCGACCTGGGCAGCCTGGCCCTGAAGACGGTCGCCGCCGGCACCTGGGAGGCGGACGTCGTGCTGCCCAAGGGCGGCGTCTGGGAGGCGACCGTCGGGCTGCGGCTGGGCGAGTTCGAGAGCCCGCTGGCGCTGGTGAAGTTCAGCGTCGGACAGTGACTCTCAGACAGTGACTCTCAGACGGTGACCGGGAGCCGGAGCGTGTGGATCATCCCGTCGACACGCACCTGCACGAAGAAGACGTAGTCACCCGCCTTCGGCGGCTTCACATGGATGCCGAGGCGGGTGCCGTCCTCGCCGTTCTCGGGGCCGCCGAGGGGGTGCAGGTGGATCACCTCGCCCGTCTCACGGCTGAACGCGGTCACGTGCGCATAGACCCCGAGGTAGGTGCCGAGGTTGACCGGCTTGCCTGCCGGGTCGGAGATCAGGACGCCGATCTCCTGGTCGATCCCGGGCTTCGGGGTCTCCTCCAGCGCGGCGATCACGGTGCCGTCGTCGGAGCCGGGTACGTCCACCTCGGCCGCCCCCGCGACCTTCGCCGCGGCACCGAGCATCGCCTGCTCCCCCTTGCCGTCGGGGGTCCGGGCCGCGAACTCGACGACCACGCGATAGTTGCCGCCCGCGGGCAGCGTCAGGTCGCCGGACCAGGCACCGGCCTCACCCTGAGTCGGGTGCAGGTGCCGGAAGACCTCCAGGTCGTCGCGTACGACGTAGAGGTGGAGGTCCTTGGTCTGCTCCTCGATGTAGTCGGTGACCGGGTCGCCGTCCTTGGTGATCGTGAAGCTCACCTTCCCCGGGGTGCCTGCCTCGGCGGGCAGGCTGACGTCACCGAGCGTGTAGCCCCCCGCGGTCGCGGAGGTGCCGTCGGCACCCTTGATGGCGGTCACGACGGTCGCCGCACTCGGAGTCGAGGTGGGGCTGGCCGCCTCCGGTTCGCCGCCACAGGCGATCAGGGTGACCGCAAGACCGAGACACAGAACGACAGCAGCAATTCCGACACGCACGGGGAAAGGGTGTCATGGGACTGTTCAGAACCCGACACCCGGATTGAGAATCCCGAGCGGATCCAGCGCCGCCTTGATCCGATGCTGCACGTCGATGGAACCTGCGCCGAGCTCGGGCTCGAGCCACTTCTGCTTGAGCCGGCCGACACCATGCTCGCCGGTGGTGGTGCCACCGAGCTCGAGGGCGAGGGCGAAGATCTCGTCCCCGGCCGCGGTCTCCGCGGGCGGCATGACACCGGGGACGTCGGAAGGCGAGGGGTCCCAGCCGATGACCGGGTGGAGGTTGCCGTCGCCTGCGTGGGCGATGGTGTAGATGCGTACGCCGTGCCGGTCCGAGATCTCGGAGATCCGCTCGACCGCCTCGGCGAGCCGGGACCGGGGCACGCAGATGTCCTCGATGAAGAAGGCCCCCTCGGTCTCGATGGCCGGCAGGATCTGGCGACGGGTCGCGACGAGGCGCTCGGAGGACTCCTCATCGACACCGTGCTCGACCCACGTGGCCTCCTTGCCGAGGACGGCCGCGATCGCCGCGATCTCGGTCTCCGCCGCGGGCCCGTCGGCCTGGGCGATCACCAGCGCGTCCCCACGGGAGGCGTAGGAGGTGCCCGCGAACCGGTCGATGGCCTCGAGACAGCGCCGGTCGACGAGCTCCAGCATGGAGGGCAGCCGCCGGGCGGCCGCGATCTCGGCGCAGGCGCGCGCGGCCGCCGCCACCGAGGCGTACGCAGCCGACGCCGTCAATGTCGAGACCGGCCGCGGCTTGAGCCGCAGGGTCGCGCCGACGACGATCCCCAGCGTGCCCTCCGAGCCCACGAAGAGGGCGGTGAGGTCGAGTCCCGCGACACCCTTCATGGTGCGCCGCCCGGTGTGGATCAGGGTGCCGTCGGCGAGGACGACGTCGAGGCCCAGAACCGCCTCCCGGGTCACGCCGTACTTCACGCACCGCAGGCCGCCGGCGTTGGTGGCGACGTTGCCGCCGATCGTGCAGATCGCGGCCGAGGCCGGATCGGGGGCGTAGCGCAGCCCGACCTCGGCAGCGGCCGCGTCGAGCCGCGCGGTGAGCACACCGGGCTCGACGACCGCGATCTCGTCGACCGGGTCGAGCTCGAGGATGCGGTCCATCGCGGAGAGGTCGACGACGAGGCGGTCCGGGCCGGCCACCGCTCCCCCGGCCAGCCCGGCGCCCGTGCCGCGCGGGACGACCGGCACCCGGTGCGCCGAGGCGATCCGCATCGCCGCCTGGACGTCCGCGACGCTGTGCGCCCTCACCACCGCCACCGGCAGACCGGCGGCGACCGATCCGGACCGGTCGGTCGAGGCCGCCAGCCGCGAGAGCTCATCGGTCACGACCTCGGAGACACCGGCGGCGAGGTCGTCGATCAAGGACAGCACGGACTCCGTCGTCATCCCGACATCCTCTCGTGAGAGAGCCGATTGCGAACCCGTTCGACGATACCGATACGCTTTACCTCGAGGGGAGTACCTCACCAAGCTCATTCCGGTCAGTACGTCGGTGCCGACACCGTCCCGGAATGACACCCCGATCCGGGGTGAGGGAGACCTCAGACGTTCATCGACACGCCTGAGGAACCCGCATGCTCGATACCATTGCCACGCCCACCCTGTGGGCCGTGACCATCGCCGCCGTCGTGGTGCTGATCGCCCTCGACTTCATCCTGACCAGGCGCCCGCACGAGGTCTCCATGAAGGAGGCGCTGGGCTGGTCGGCGTTCTACATCGCACTTCCGCTCGCCTTCGGCGTCTGGGTCTGGAACGCCCACGGAAGCCAGACCGGCTTCGAGTACTACACCGGCTACATCGTCGAGAAGTCGCTCAGCGTCGACAACCTCTTCGTCTTCATGCTGCTGCTCGCGGCCTTCGCGGTGCCACGGCACCTGCAGCAGAAGGTGCTGCTCTTCGGCATCGTCGGCGCGCTCGTGCTGCGCGGCATCTTCATCGCGCTGGGTGCCGCGGCGCTCTCCCAGTGGGACATCGCCTTCCTGATCTTCGGCGCGATCCTGCTGATCACCGCGGCGAAGATCTTCACCGAGGCGCTCCAGGGCCACGACCAGAAGGTCGACCCCGAGGAGATGCTCGCCGTACGCATCGGCCGCAAGATCGGCCTCAAGCCGATGGCCATCGTGGTGCTCGCCATCTTCGCCACCGACATCGTCTTCGCGGTCGACTCGGTGCCGGCGGTCTACGGCATCACCGGCGACCCCTACCTCGTCTTCGCCACCAACGCGTTCGCACTGCTCGGCCTGCGTGCCCTCTACTTCGTGCTCGAGGGTGCCCTGTCCAAGCTGGTCCACCTCTCCTACGGTCTGGCCGCGATCCTCGCCTTCATCGGCGTCAAGCTCGGCCTGCACTGGGCCCACGGTCGCTGGGACAGCGTCCCGGTCATCCCGACCTGGCTCTCCCTGGTGGTCATCGTCGGCATCCTCGCCGTCACCGTGACCACCAGCCTGATCGCCTCCGCGCGTACGCAGGCTCGGGAAGAGAACGAGGCCCTGGAGAAGACGGACGCATAGGCGACCGTGTTGGTCTCGACACGCCTCCGCCTAGCGGCTCCGGCGGCTCGACCGACGGGCGATCCCGTCGGT
>NZ_JBHWLY010000138.1:0-4624 GCF_042730435.1 Nocardioides sp. NPDC059952
CAACACGGTCACCTCCGCGCTCGATGGGACCGTGTTGGTCTCGACACGCCTCCGCCTAGCGGCTCCGGCGGCTCGACCAGCGGTGGGCCGCTACTTCTTCAGGGGCTCGGTGGTGATGAGGGCGAGGTAGTCGCGTACGTCGCCGTCCTTGGGGCCCCAGAGCATCAGGGTCTGGCCGTCGACCTCGGCCGAGTAGCCGGTGTCGCCGCCGGAGTCGGTCCATTCGGTCCAGGTGTCGGCGAGCTCGGTGTCGATGCTGACCTCGTCACCCTTCTTGGCCTGGGTGTCGACGTTCTTCTGAGCCAGCGCCTGCGCCGAGCGGGAGGAGAGCTCGAGGCCGACGTAGGAGGTCTCGCCCTTGACGAACGACATCGTCCACGACGGCTCACCGCCGCCCTGGTAGGACGGGTCGGTGTTGGCGTACCAGCCCGAAGGCAGCTCGCGCGGGTAGACGACGTCGAGGTCGGCGACCTGGGCGCTGCGGACGGCCTCGGCCCAGTCGGCCTTGTAGGTCTCGTTGGCACCGCTGACCTCGCGCTCGAGGTTGCCGCGCCACTGCACGATCAGCACGATCGGGACGACGAGGACGAGCAGGAAGATCATCGACCCGATCAGGGCACCGAACGTGCGTGGGTAGCTGCGTGCCGGGGTCTCCGGCTGCTCGCCCGCCGGCTGACTCGACGGTTGGGCGGGCTGCTGCTGATCGGTGTCGCTCACGCCCTCCATGGTCCCACGCGGCCGATGCACCCTCGAATCGAGGCTTTTCCAAGCCCCGACGCCAGAGCAAATTGTTCCGCAGATGAGGGGATATCGCGCATGATAGAACCGCAGATGCGATACTCCTCCGGTGACCACGTACCGCATCGCCGAAGCCGCCGATCTCCTCGGCGTCAGCGACGACACCGTGCGTCGCTGGGTCGATGCGGGGCGGATCGAAGCAACCACCGAGAACGGTCGCGCGGTCATCGATGGCATCGTCCTGGCCACGCTGGCCTCGGAGCTGGCCGATGCGCCCAACCCGGACCGGACCAGGGCGGTCAGCGCGCGCAACCGGATGCTCGGGATCGTCACCAGGACCACCGTGGACACCGTGATGGCCCAGGTGGAGATGGTGTGCGGTCCCTATCGGATCGTCTCGCTGATGAGCGCCGAGGCCGCCATTGAGCTCGGGCTCGAACCCGGCGTCAGCGCCGTGGCTTCGATCAAGTCAACCAACGTCATAGTGGAGCGCCCATGATCACGAACACGAAAATCTCTGCCGCTGTCGCCGTGACAGCCCTCCTCGCGCTCGCCGGGTGCGGCAGTGGGAGCAGCGGTGAGGAGGCGCAGGACAAGGAGCTGACCGTCTTCGCGGCGGCCTCGCTGACCGATACGTTCACCGAGCTCGCCGAGGAGTTCGAGAAGGACCACCCCGGCGTGAAGGTGACCACCAGCTTCGGCGGCTCCTCGGACCTGGTCGCCCAGATCCAGGACGGCGCCCCGGCGGACGTCTTCGCCTCGGCCGACACCAAGAACATGGACAAGCTCGGCGACCTGGCCACCGACCCGGAGGACTTCGCCTCCAACACGCTCGAGATCGCCACGCCCCCGGGCAACCCGGCCAAGATCGCCGGCTTCCAGGACCTCGCCAAGTCCGGCACGAAGGTCGTCGTCTGCGCGGTCGAGGTCCCCTGTGGCAACGCGACCGCCCAGATGGAGGAGAAGACGGGCGTCGACATCAAGCCGGTCAGCGAGGAGCAGTCGGTCAGCGACGTGCTCGCCAAGGTCACCTCCGGTGACGCCGACGCCGGACTCGTGTACGTCACCGACGTGACCGCCGCCGGAGACACCGTGACGGGCGTCGAGTTCGCGGAGTCCGACCAGGTCGTGAACACCTACCCGATCAGCACCCTCGACGGCGCGGACGACGCCGACCTCGCCCAGGAGTTCGTCGACCTGGTGCTCAGCGAGGCGGGACAGAAGGTGCTGAGCGATGCCGGCTTCGGCCAGCCCTGATCTTCTCGGGAGGTCCAGACGGACGGACCGGCAGCGGGGGGCCGGTCCGTCCGTCGGTATGCCCCGCTGGCTGTGGCTCCCGGCGGCACTCGCCGCGGCGTTCGTCATCGTCCCGCTCGCCGCGATCATCCTCCGCGTCGACCTGGCGAGCTTCCCCGCACTGATCACCTCGCCCTCCGCGCTGGAGGCGCTCTGGCTCAGTCTGCGCACCGCGGCGGCCAGCACCGCGTTGTGCATCCTCCTCGGCGTACCTCTCGCGACCGTGCTCGCCCGCACCGACTTCCCGGGCCAGGGTCTGCTGCGCTCCCTGGTGCTGCTCCCGCTCGTGCTGCCGCCGGTCGTCAGCGGCCTGGCCCTGCTCTACACCTTCGGCCGCCGCGGCCTCCTCGGCCAGTCGCTGGACATGGTCGGCATCCAGATCACGTTCACCACGCTCGCCGTGGTGTTGGCGCAGACGTTCGTCGCGCTGCCGTTCCTGGTGATCAGCCTCGAGGGCGCGCTGCGCACCAGCGGCACCCGCTACGAGGCGGTCGCGGCCACGCTCGGCGCCCGCCCGACCACCGTCTTCCGGCGGGTCACCCTCCCTCTGGTCGGCCCCGGCCTTATCTCCGGGTCGGTCCTGGCCTTCGCCCGCTGTCTGGGCGAGTTCGGCGCCACGATCACCTTCGCCGGCAACCTCCCCGGCGTCACGAGCACCATGCCGCTGCAGGTCTACCTGCTCCGTGTCGATGACCCGGACGCGGCGGTCGCGCTCTCGCTGGTGCTGGTCGTCGTCGCGGTCGCCGTGATCGGCTTCGCTCGTCATGGGAGAGCTCTATGAGCAGACTTCACCTGCGTGCGGTGATCCCTCAGCGCGGCATCGACGTCACCCTCGACGTGGCCGCCGGCGAGACGGTCGCACTCACCGGTCCCAACGGCGCCGGCAAGTCGAGCATCCTCGGCGTGATCGCCGGACTCCTCCGTCCCGACGAGGGAGAGGTACGCCTCGGCGACCGCGTCCTCGGCTCCACTCCCCCGCACGCCCGCGGGGTCGCGCTCCTGGCCCAGGACCCGCTGCTCTTCCCGCACATGTCCGTGCTCGCCAACGTCGCCTTCGCACCCCGCGCCCGCGGCGTACATCGCCGGCAGGCCAACGAGCTCGCCACCCGCCACCTCGCCGAGATCGGTGCCGAGACGCTCGCCGGGCGCAAGCCGTCCCAGATCTCCGGTGGCCAGGCCCAGCGGGTCGCGGTGGCCCGGGCGCTCGCCGCCGACCCCGAGCTGCTCCTGCTCGACGAGCCGATGGCCTCGCTCGACGTCGACGTACGTCCTGCCCTGCGTCAGACACTCCGCGAAGCCCTCGAGGACCGGACCGCCATCATCGTCACCCACGACGCGGCCGACGCCCGTGCGCTCGCCGACCGGGTGGTGGTGATCGAGCACGGTCACATCGTCGAGGACGGCCCCACCGAGCAGGTTCTGGAGCACCCGCAGTCGGGCTTCGCTGTGAGGCTTGTCTCTGGATCGATCAAGTGACACCGTGGCCGCTCCACCGCGCCCGGCCGATAGATTGACCCCTATGAACGACACCCAGCCGCTCGGCGTCGCCCCCACCGCTCCTGACCGCAACCTGGCCCTGGAGCTCGTGCGCGTGACCGAGGCAGCGGCGATGGCCGCTGCTCGCTGGGTGGGTCGTGGCGACAAGAACGGCGCCGACGGTGTCGCGGTCAACGCGATGCGCACGATGATCTCCACGGTCGCCATGAACGGCACCGTCGTCATCGGCGAGGGCGAGAAGGACAACGCCCCGATGCTCTACAACGGCGAGCAGGTCGGCGACGGCACCGGACCCGATTGCGACGTCGCGGTCGACCCGATCGACGGCACCACCCTGACCGCCAAGGGCATGAGCAACGCCGTCGCGGTGATGGCGGTCGCCCCGCGCGGCAGCATGTACGACCCCAGCGCCGTCTTCTACATGGAGAAGCTGGTCACCGGCCCCGAGGCCGCCGATGTCGTCGACATCCGCCTGCCGGTCGCCGAGAACATCGCCGCGGTCGCCAAGGCGAAGGACACCAAGGCCTCCGACATCACCGTGATCGTGCTCGACCGTCCGCGCCACGACAAGATGGTCGAGGAGATCCGCGAGACCGGCGCCCGGATCAAGTTCATCGTCGACGGCGACGTCGCCGGCGCGATCTCGGCCGCCCGTGCCGGTTCCGGCGCCGACCTGCTGATGGGCATCGGCGGCACTCCCGAGGGCATCGTCGCCGCGTGCGCGATGAAGGCGCTCGGCGGCACCATCCAGGGCCGGCTGTGGCCCAAGGACGACGCGGAGCGCCAGCGCGCCCTCGACGCCGGCCACAACCTCGACCCCGACTTCGTGCTCCACACCGACGACCTGGTCACCGGCGACGACTGCTTCTTCGTCGCGACCGGCATCACCGACGGCGACCTGATGCGGGGCGTGCAGTACCTCCCCCACGGCGCCATCGTCACCGACTCCCTGGTGATGCGCAGCCGCTCGGGCACGATCCGCAAGGTCACCTCGGAGCACCAGCTCGCCAAGCTCCAGGCCTACAGCGCCATCGATTTCTGAGCCTCGCCCGGCGCTTGCGCCGGGCGAACGCGAAGAGATCGAGCGAGGCCC
>NZ_JBHWLY010000139.1:0-3961 GCF_042730435.1 Nocardioides sp. NPDC059952
CCCTCTGGGGTGTGTGTGACGGGTCCGTCGGCGGTTCGCCCCGCGGGAGCCGCTGGGCGGTGGGGTGTCGAGACAAACACGGTGCGATGGAGTGCGAACGTGACCGTGTTGGTCTCGACACGCTCGCTGCGCTCGCGGCTCGACCAGCAGAGGCCGGTTCGCTGTGGCTGGAGGGTCTTGTTTCCGTTGGTGTGACTCGTGAGTCGGGTGTGGTTCTGGGAGGGTGGGACACGCCGGGCCGTGGCGAGCGCGGGGAGCCTCGAGCGTGGGAGGGTGGTCGTCCTGCTTCGGCAGGAGTCTCGGGCCGGAGATCCCTCGATCTCACCCCCGGTTCGGGCCGTTCGACCGTGTGGGATATAAGCCGATTTGGCGGTAACGTGCGGGCTGCTGTCCTCTCGTGAGAGGATTCTGCCGCTTGTGTCGACGTCGCAAATCGGCAGGGCACGGGGGAACGACTCAGACGTTCGGTACTCAGGAGGCAACACCACCATGTCGTCGTACTACCCGCATCGGCCGCCCCATGCGGCGAGTGCGGACGAGCTTGCGTCACGGATGCAGACGAACGGTGCCTACCGCACCCCGGCCGCGCCCGCGCAGCAGCAGCCCCCCGCCCTTGGTTGGGACCAGCGTCCGCAGCAGTCCCAGGCCCAGCCCCAGTACCAGGAGCCGGCGATCCAGCAGCCGGCCGTGATGGCGCAGACGACCGGAACGCACTGGCCGCAGTTCGTCAACAACAACCGCCTCATCGGCGCGCTCGTCGCCGGTTTCGGTGCGACCCAGCTCGCCACGATGTTCGGCTACTGGATCTACGGCCTCGGCATCATGGAGGGCCCGCTGGACTTCGCGTTCTTCAACGGCGTCATCCTGACCCCGAACGCCACTGCCAACGAGGCCGGCTTCGCCGTCTCGCAGTGGTTCGCCGGTATGGGCTTCCACTACTTCAACGGCATGGTCTTCGCGCTCGCCTACGCTCTGGTGATCTTCCCGTGGCTCGGCAAGACGCACACCACCTCGAGCAACCTCGCGCGCTCGCTCGGCATGGGGATGTTCCTCGCCACTGCTTCCTGCGGTTGGTGGATCCCGGCCCTGCACCCCGAGGACGTCATCGGCATCGACCCGGGCTTCTTCTCGATCAACCTCGGGTGGGGCACCGTCCTGGGTGTCTACCTGTGGCACCTGGTCTGGGCGGTCGCGCTCGGCCTGTTCTTCAACCCGCAGGACTGACGCGACAGCCGACTCCACGACGAAGGAGTGGAGTCGGCGCGGAGCGTCAGATCGAGCGAGCGTGCGGCTGAGCTTGCGAAGCCGCAACCGCGTGTCGAGATCTCAGCAGCAAAGACGGAGCCCCAGCCACTTGGCTGGGGCTCTCGTCGTATGTAGAAGTGCTTCGTAGGCAGCGTCCGACTACTCGGGCCAGGCGTCGAAGACCTGGCCGCCGTTGGTGGTCAGGTGGTTGTGCAGCTGCTCGCCGGCGGCGGCGTCGCGCAGCGTACGAAGGACGAGGCGGCGCCGGTCGGACGGGTTTGCGCTCGGCGGTCCCGGGGTCAGCGCCATGGTCTCGGTGACCCGCTCGGCCAGCAGTCGCAGATGGCTGCGCTCGCCACCGGCGTAGATGACGTGGGTGTGATCCAGCGGGGAGGCCCACAGGATGTTGCCCTCGACGACGATCAGGCGTGACTCGGTGGCCATCACCTTCATCTCGACGTCGGTCATGTTCTGGATCATGTCGGCGCCGGCGAGGATCGACTCGCCCTCGTGCAGGAAGGCGGGGAGCGCCTGGGCGAGGTTGGCCTCGATCAGCGCGGCCTCCTCGCGGGCGCGCTGCTGGGCTCCCTGCGGGTTGCCGTAGGCACTGCCGACGGCGCGCTGGGTGCCCGTGTTCGGCGCCTGGCCGTAGGAACCGGTGTTGGTGCCGTACGGGCCCTGGTTGGGGTAGTAGGAGCCGGTGTTCGGGTAGGAGCCCTGGCTCGGGTAGGAACCCGGGTTCGGGTAGGAACCCGGGGCCGGCGCGACGCCGTAGCTGTTGGGGGTGGGCTGGCCGTAGGCGCTGCCCGCGCCGTACTCGCCACCCCAGTTGGTGTCGACGTTCACCTGCGCGCCGGCGGCTCGCGCGGCGTAGTCGAGAGTCGGGAAGAAGTCGTGGAAGGCGTCCTTGTCCCGGATCTTCATCGTCGTGGAGTAGGACGATCCGGGGACCAACGCCTCGATGATGAAGTCGCCGAGGCTGGGCGGCGGAGGAACGCCGATGAAGGTGAGCACGGCCAGGTTGACGGAGAAGACGCGCTCGTGGAACTCGAACATCACCCGGCGGTCGGTCAGGAAGGCGTGACCCGAGGCATTCCCCTCGTGGGGAAACTTGACCGCGACCCGGGCCCACTGGACCTCACCGGGCTGCAACAGGGACTTCACCAGGAGCCAGTCGCGGGTCTCCGAGGCGATGGCTCGACTGTTGGGATCATGCGCCATCCGTCGGTGGAAATCCTCCACGGGTCGGTGGCCTACGGTGATGGACGCCGAGGCCCTTTTCATTGAGCGCATGTTCGCAAACCCTAGCCCTTACTCCCTCTAGTGTGGACAGTTTGTACCAGCAGGGTCGCGATGTTGTGGAATCCCCTGATGTAGATGACACCTCAACTCTGCGTGACCGATTCAAGCACCTGCCTCTTGACAGAAAACTGACAGGCCATCAGACCACCCTCTTCTGTGGGTATCCCTGACGACGGGGATCAGCGAGGGGATGGGGCTGTGATGACTGGTTCGCCTGTGGCGACGGCAGGAGAGACGACCGGCGTGCACTGGAGCGAGCTGCCGTGCGCCATCGAGGACGGAGATCTGTGGTTCGCCGCGACCAGCGTCGACGCGGACCGTGCCAAGGAGCTGTGTCGTACGTGTCCGCTGCAGCGCTCCTGTCTGCAGGGCGCGATCGCCCGGCAGGAGCCGCACGGCGTGTGGGGCGGGGAGGTTTTCTACGAGGGAATCGTCGTCGCGCGCAAGCGCACCCGCGGCCGCCCGCGCAACGGAGAGCTCCACCAGCGGGACCTGGAGCGCCAGGCTCGCGCAAACCTTCGGAAAAATACTTCGGAAGCAGTTGCATAGCGGTAACTGTCACCCGGCAGAATGTCCTCTGTGGGGACTGAGATAAGCCCAGAGCGCTTCAACGAACTCGTGGACCAGGCACTCGACGCCATTCCGGACGAGCTGGCCGCCCAGGTGCACAACCTCGTCGTGCTCGTCGAGGAGTGGCCGCCGGAGGGCGAGCCCCAAGACACCCTCGGTCTCTACGACGGCGTCGCGCTGACCGATCGCAACGACCTCTACGGCCTCACGCTGCCTGACCGGATCTTCATCTTCCGCCAGCCTCTCCAGCGGATGTGCGAGGACGAGGTCGACCTGGCCGCCGAGATCCGCATCACCGTCGTCCACGAGATCGCCCACCACTTCGGCATCGACGACGAGAAGCTCCACCAGCTCGGCTGGGCCTAGAACGCCGATCCGATCAGCCAGCCGAGGCTGACCGCGGCCATGCCGACCGCGAGTGAGCCGACGACGTTCAGCCCGGCCGATCGCCACTGCCCGTTCTCGGCCAGGCGGACGGTCTCGTAGGAGAACGTCGAGAACGTCGTCAGCGCTCCGCAGAAGCCGGTTCCCGCCAGGGTGAGCACCCACCCGGGAAGTACGCCGCCCGCCGCCGCTCCGGACAGCAGACCGAGCACGAGCGAGCCGACGGCGTTGACCACCATCGTCCCCCAGGGGAAGTCGCCGCCGATCCATTCACGGACGTAGAGGTCGGTCAGGTAGCGCGCCGGAGCGCCGATCGCGCCGCCGAGCAGGACCAGGAGCGCCGTCACCGGTCCTCCCGTGTCTGAGCGGCGGAGGGGTCGGGATCGAGGTCGGGGTCGATGCCGTCGACCACGACCTCACCGCCGGTGTCCAGCACGACCACCCGGCCGAGCGTCAGTCC
>NZ_JBHWLY010000140.1:0-3625 GCF_042730435.1 Nocardioides sp. NPDC059952
AGCCTGCGCCGACATCCGAGCCTTGCCCGGCGCTTGCGCCGGGCAAACGCGAGGACTCAGCGGCCGCGGAGGTTGCCGCGCATGCCCTTCATCGAGGTCGGGACGGGGCCCTTCGGGATCGGCATGGTGCCGCGGGTGGCGTCGACCGCCTTGAGGCGGTTGAGGATGTCGGTGATCTCGGGACCGGAGACGTTGCGGCCGATCTTGGTGACGTGCTTGGTCAGCTGCGGCAGCGGGACCTCGTCCTCACCGTTGCCGGCGACGACGGTCGTGATCGGCACGTCGGCCAGGACCCGGGCGTGGGTGCGCTTGGTGCTGGCCAGCAGGGAGCGGACCTTGCTCGGGCTGTTGCCCTCGCCCACGAGGACGACCCCCGGAGGACCGACCACACGGTGCACGAGGGTCTGGCTGCGCGGCTCGACGCCTACCGCCTGGGTGACGGTCCAGCCACGGCGGAGCATGGTCAGGGCGGCGTACCCGCCACCGATCTGGCCCTCGAGCCGGGAGTACATCACCTTCTGCGCGCGCCGCGAGAAGACCACCATCGCGGCGAGGAGGCCGGCCAGCAGGGCGCCGACGATCGTGAAGATCCAGGAGAAGATGCCCTCACCGGGCAGGAACCAGAAGATCACGCCGGCGACCGCGGCGACGACCACGAAGATCGAGCCGAGGATGAGGCCGATCTTGGGGTCTGACTGCTTGGTGAGCTTGTAGGTCTCCACCATCTGCTGGCGGCGACTCATGCTGCTCGGATCGGTCTGGGACATCTTCCTCTTTCAGTTCTCGTACGCAGGGACTCAGGCCACGGAGGAGGCGTCTCGCGCCTCGATCGCCTGACGGTACAGCCGACCGGCGCGGTAGGACGAACGAACGAGCGGTCCGGACATGACTCCGGAGAAGCCGATCTCCTCGGCCTCGGCCTGGAGCTCGATGAACTCCTCGGGCTTGACCCAGCGCTCGACGGGGTGGTGACGCACGCTCGGGCGCAGGTACTGCGTGATCGTGATCAGCTCGCAGCCGGCCGCGTGCAGGTCGCGCAGCGCCTCGGAGACCTCCTCGCGGGTCTCGCCCATGCCCAGGATCAGGTTGGACTTGGTGACCAGCCCGAAGTCGCGGGCCTGGGTGATCACATCGAGGCTGCGCTCGTAGCGGAACGCCGGGCGGATCCGCTTGAAGATCCGCGGGACGGTCTCGACGTTGTGGGCGAGCACCTCGGGACGGGACTCGAAGACCTCCTGGAGGAGCTCCGGGATGCCGTTGAAGTCGGGGATGAGGTTCTCGACGCCGGTCTCGGGGTTGAGCTCGTGGATCTGCTTGACCGTCTCGGCGTAGAGCCAGGCGCCGCCGTCGGCGAGGTCGTCACGGGCGACGCCGGTGATGGTGGCGTACTTCAGGCCCATGGTCTGCACGGACTCGGCCACGCGGCGCGGCTCGTCGCGGTCGAGGTCGGTCGGCTTGCCGGTGTCGATCTGGCAGAAGTCGCAGCGCCGGGTGCACTGGTCGCCACCGATGAGGAAGGTGGCCTCGCGGTCCTCCCAGCATTCGAAGATGTTGGGGCAGCCGGCCTCCTGGCACACCGTGTGCAGGCCCTCGGACTTCACCAGCGCGGTGAGCTCCTTGTATTCCGGCCCCATCTTCGCTTTGGTCTTGATCCACTCCGGTTTGCGTTCGATCGGAGTCTGCGCGTTGCGGACCTCGAGACGGAGGAGCTTGCGACCTTCTGGGGCAGGAGCTTGAGTCACCCCACAAGCCTACGCCGCGTGGGGGCGGAACCTCGAAGCCAGGTTGTTACTGGACGGTCACTCCGGATCTAGCCCAGGCTGGGGGAGAGCAGCGGGACCCGGGGAGTCTTGGCCGGGTCAGGCTTGGGCTCCAGGCTCTCGCCCTGGTCGTAGTCGCGCCAGGAGAGCATCTCGGCGACCTGCTCGTGGAGGACGGGCATCGCCTCGGTGTTGCCGATCTGCCGCCCCGCCTCGATCGAGAGCGTGGTCACGCCGGCGTCAGAGATCCCGCACGGCACGAACCGCTCGTACCACCCCAGGTCGACGTCGCAGTTGAGCGCGATGCCGTGCATGGTCACGTGCTGGCTGACCCGCAGCCCGATCGCCCCGACCTTGCGCTCCAGGCGGCGTACGCCGTCGGGGGTCTCGCCCGCGGGCAGCCACACGCCGCTGCGGCCCGGGACCCGGTAGGCGGTGACGCCGAACGCGGCACAGGTGCGGATCATCGCCTGCTCCAGGCGGCGTACGAAGTCGACGACCTTGACCTTCTCCGGCAGCCGCACGATCGGGTAGGCGACGATCTGGCCGGGGCCGTGGAAGGTCACCTCACCGCCGCGGTCGACGTCGATCACCGGCGCGCCACCGGGATCCGCGGGCCGGTCCTCCGGCTTCGTACGCTTCCCCGCGGTGTAGGTCGGCGGGTGCTCGAGCAGCAGCACGGTGTCGGGCTCTTCGCGGTCCACGACGCGCTGGTGGATCTGCTTCTGCAGCTCCCAGGCGTCCAGGTAGTCGATCGTCCCGACCTCAACGAAGCGCAGCTCAGTCACATCCGCGATCGTACGCCGGGGCGGATAACGGTTTGGCGACAACCCCGCGGGGGTAAAGAGATTGTGCGCAGAATGCGCCTGCTTCGACTGGCCGCGCTCGGGAGCGATCGGTCATCGGATCAGTCTTGAAAGGCACACAGACGTGCGTACCACCCAGAACCGGCCCACAACCCGGCGCCGCCTCGCTGCGGCCGCCCTCGCCCTGACCGCGACCTGCACCGTTGCAGCGTGCGGCGGGAACGGCAGCGACGCGAACGACGCAGCCGACGCCGCACCTTCCATCGAGCCCGGCACCACGCTGTCGGCGTCCGAGGCCACGAAGGTCGTGGAAGCGGCCGCCGAGTCCATGTCGACGGTCCACGTCGAGATGGAGATCAACGCCGTCGAGGAGGGCGAGAAGATCGCCGGGACCGGCGAAGGCGACTTCCAGCAGGACCCGATGGCCTTCCAGGTGAAGGGCGAGATCCGCGGTGCCGACGAACCGAGCACGGTCGAGTTCGTCATTCTCGACGACACCACGTACGCCAGCATGGACGGCGAGTGGGTGATGGGCGGATTCGCCAGCGTGATGTCCGCGATGATGCCCGCGCCCAACCTCTTCCTCGACTCCGTCACCCGTGCGATCTCTGCGGACACCACGACGTACGTCGGGCAGGAGGCGATCGAGAGTGTCGACACCTCCCACTACACGTTCGCCGCGGGTGAGTCGGACTTCGGCGCGGAGGGCTCGACGGTCGATGTCAACGTCGACTCCGAGGGGCGGCTGGTGCGGATGAAGATGAACGGCGGCGACGCCGGGAACATCGTCTTCGACCTGTCCGCTCACGGCGAGCCGGTGACCATCCAGAAGCCGAGCGGCAAGATCACCGACATGTCCGACATGGAGATGTAGCCGAGACCCGGTGAGATGACGAGCGGCGCGGCCCCCGTGGGGACCGCGCCGCTCGTTGCGTACTTCTTACGTAGATCTCGACCCGCTTCGCAGCTTCGCAGGCTCAGCCGCTGCGCTCGCTCGATCTCTTCGCGTTGTGACCCTGCGAGCGTAGCTCGCGGGGTGACAAGGTCAGGTAAAGGAAA
>NZ_JBHWLY010000141.1:0-3476 GCF_042730435.1 Nocardioides sp. NPDC059952
GCCATGAGCACTGAGACACCGAGGGACGCCGACGGCAACAAGCTCTGTGGCTGGTGCGGCGGCCCGATCCAGCAGAAGGGCGTCGGCCGCAGCCGGGACTACTGCACGCGCACGCACAAGGAGTACGCGTACAGGGCTCGCCGGGACCAGGAGATCCGGTTCCGGGCCTACTCCAAAGGCCGGGCCGACGAACGCTTCTTTTCGACAACAGCCGAAACTCCGCAACCCTCCAATACGTCTGTTGTCGAAACTCAATCACCGCAGGTCAACGCCACGAATTCCCCGTCACCCCCCGCACCTTTGCCTCCCTTGAAACGGGCTCGCCGCAGGTCCGCACAGACTGCGTCCGCCATGCCTTTGTGGCCGCCGGCGGATGACGGAGAGCCGGACGATCAGCCACCACGGACCGATTCCTAGCGGAGCGCCCACGCGTCGCTCGGCCACATCGCGGCAGCAGCTGCTCCCCCTCAGCCGCGGAGTGCCTCCAGGTCGCCTTACGCACCCGCATCCGTGACGGCGGGGGTACGGCGCTCCGCCCCAATCCGGGCCCGGCAGACGGCCGCTCAAGCCGCGCAACCCCACCCCCCTTCCCGCTGGCCGTCGTTGGTCGTCCGGAGCACCCGCAGACGCGTATGCGGTAGGCCACGGAGGATTACGGGCCTCAGGCGGCCTGTACGCCCGCCTGAGGGCTCGTGAGCGCTCCGGCGGACCGAGAGTCGCAGGAGCGGGAGAACGACGCTCAGAGGCTCACGGGAGGCCGTGTGCCGGTACGTTCGGGACTTGGCACGACGAAGCCCCCGCCGAATTCGGATCGGCGGGGGCTTCGGTGTGTGCGGGCGGAGGTCAGCTCCGATGGGCTCGCCAACGGCGGGCTGGTGCGACGGACTCCCCAACCTCCACCGTGTCGCCCTGCGCGTCGACGTACACGTTCCGGCTCAGCAGAACGGGGGCGCCGGGCTCGACGCCAAGCAGAGTCGCCTGTTCCTCGGTTGCTGCATCGGCGGCGCTGGCTTCCTCGGAGGCCACGGCGCGTCGACCGGTGACGGCCTCGATGGCTGATGGGGTGCCGCCCGGGATCCGCTCGCGCTGCAGCAGAGCGGGCACGGTCTCCGCGAGTTCAGCGACGAACCAGCTCGTGCTCGCGGAGACCGGCTCCGCGTCGGCGTTGTGCGTGACCCGCTGGCGACGCAGCGCCTGGCCGCCGTCCTCGACGCCCAGGAGGTCCGCGACCCACTCGGGGGGAGTGGTCAGGTCGGCGCCCGTGATCACGGCGTACTCGCCGTCGGCGTAGATCCGCCCGGTAGTGAGCGCCGCCTCCAGGCGGTCGGCTGCGGTGCGGTGCAGGGTCCGGCGCGTGCTGACCGTGGTGGCCGCACCCTGCCGGCCTTCCGCGAGGCCTTCCGCCCTCAGCGTGCGGTGGACCTTCTGCGCGGTCGCAGTCGAGATGCCGTACTCCGCCGCGAGTTCGCGCACGGACGGCAGCACGTCGCCGTGCGCGAGTTCGCCGCTGACGATCTTCGACTTCAGCGTGCCGACGACTTGGAGATACGGAGGCGTGCGCTCCAGCGAGGACATGGCGGGGCTCCTTCGACGGGTGAACGGTGCGGTGATCTATCACAGCATCCGGAGTAGTGATCTAGCACAGTGTATGGCTTGACACAGCAACTGTGCCCCCACAGTATGGGTCTTGTTCGGCGGCGCCTCCCGAGGGGTCGCCGAACGGCTCGAAAATCCGGGGCCCTCGCGCGCACACGCGTAGGGGCCCCACCCCGGAAACCACCGCAACACCGAAACTCGCAGGTCACAGGCTTGCGGGGGCGCAACCGCCCGCAAGGGAGGTTGCGGCCCGGGGGTTGCGGGCTCAACCGCCACAAAACAGGCGGGCCGGAACGCCGCGCGAACGGCAATCCCGGCCCTGATCCACGACCACCCAAGGAGCGACTCGTGGACTACGCAGCAGCATGGAACAAGATCGGTACTGGTACCAAAACGGCCCGCGTGATCACGGCGGACCGGATCAACAAGACGACAGCGGCGGCGAGCCAGGCACTCGACGGCGCCGCCCCGATGTGTGCCCCGCTCGCGCACCGCTGGGACACGGAGGCCGAGCGCAGGGCGAAGCTCCGGACCCCGGAGAACCTGAAGGCGTTGATCGCTGCTCAGCGGGCCAACACGTCGGCGCGGTCGACGGCTGCGACCGCCGCGAGCCAGCGGAAGGCCGCACGGGCGGCGAGCAGCAACCCGTTCAACGGCGGCCGCCGCGCGGCCCGGACGGCGGACAAGGCAGGTCGCGCTCACGCCAAGGTCGCGCGCCGCGACCTGAAGTCGGCTCGCCGGAACTACCCGCTGACGCTCAACCAGCTCGCGGTCCGCGCCCACGCCGCGCACCTGATCCCGGCTGGGATCACCTCGTACGCGATGTCGTCGGCGGAGCACTGGGCGATGTGGCCGGCGGGAAGCTCGCTGAGCCTGATCGCCCTCAACGCTGCACTGCTCGCCGTCGGCCGCCGCCAGGTGCGGGTGCCGCTCGACGACGACGCCACGGCGGAGGAGCGCCGCCTCCTGGAGCGCCTCGACCCGTCGTACTGGGTCCAGCACGCCGACGAACGAGGCCTGTCGGGCACCGTGCCCGCACCGACCGAGCTGACCCCGGCCGGTCTGGTCACCACGGTGCGCCTTGATGGCCGGTGGAAGCCGTCGGCGTTCAAGGCCAAGCACGAGGAGATCCGGGCGATGCTCGGGGCCCGCACCGCCCTGCGTATGGAGATCAGTTCGGGATCGCATGGCGACCGCGCCACGATCACGCTGCGGACCCGCAGCGCTGCCGACGGCATCGACCTGACCGGCTGGAAGCCGGGCGACCCGTGGGGCGTCGACACGGTGACCGGCGAGCCGGTCATGGTCCCGCTCGGTCGCCGGATGCTGATCGCGGGGACCTCCGGGTCGGGCAAGAGCTGGAGCACCCGGGCCCTGCTCGCGGAGGCGTCCGAGGAGCCCAACCACCGCCTGGTCGTCATCGACCCCAAGCGAGTGGAAGGCATCAACTGGGAGCACCGCGCCCGCGTCGCCATCTACGCCGAAGACGTCCTCGGCGTGACGGACGAACTGGTCGCTGAGATGTACGAGCGGCTGGAGGAGATCCCGCGCGGCCGGGACACCATCGAGATCAGCACCCGCCGCCCCCGGATCACGGTCTTCGTGGACGAAGGAGCCGAGGTCATCTCCATGGCGCGCAAGAAGCGCGCCAAGGGCGGCGACGGCGACCCGGGCGACCCGGACTGGTCCCGGATCATGGAGAACCTGTCGACACTCGCCCGCATTGCGGGCGCCGCCGAGATCATCCTGATCTGGGCCACGCAGAAGCCGACCATGGACGCCAAGGGCGGCATCGACCCGCAGATCAGCGCCCAGGGTGTCTCTGATACACAGCTGACGCTGACGAGGAGAAGATGGGTGTAGAGCTCGCTGGTGGCGGG
>NZ_JBHWLY010000142.1:0-2887 GCF_042730435.1 Nocardioides sp. NPDC059952
GGCTCATGTGATCCGGTCGTCGCGAGTGGTTAGATGCTCCCCGTGAAGGAGCAGCAACGACGCGTACGCGCCTATGCGCACCGTGGTGGAGCGCTCCATCCCGACCTGGTCGGGATGGAGAACACCATGGAGGCATTCCGGCATGCGGTGGAGCTCGGCTACACCCATCTCGAGACCGACGTGCACGTCACCCGCGACGGTGTGCTGCTCGCCTTCCACGACGAGGCGCTGGACCGGGTGACCGACGTCAGCGGTCTGATCGCGGAGATGACGTACGCCGAGGTGAAGGCCGCCCGGATCGGCGGGATCCACGGGGTGCCGACGCTGGCGGAGCTCTTCGAGGCGTTCCCAGAGGTCACCTTCAACATCGATCTCAAGTCCGACGGCTCGGTCGGTGCGCTGGCCGAGCTCCTCGCCGCGACCGACCACGAGGACAAGGTCATCGTCGGCTCCTTCTCGGCCCGACGGCTCGAGGCGTTCCGCCGGCTCACCGAGGGACGCGTACGCACCTCGGCCCACATCCGAGAGGTCCTGGCCTATCTGCTGGCGCCGACGACCGGCATCGCCAAGCGACTCGTCGGGTCGCGGTTCGACGCCTTCCAGATCCCGCACCACGAGCACCTCGCCGGGCCGCTGTCGATCCGGGTGGCCTCGCGTGGCCTCGTCCGCCGCGCCCACAGGGCCGGCAAGGAGGTCCACGTCTGGACCATCGACGACCCGGCCGAGATGGAGCGGTTGGTCAAGCGTGACGTCGACGGTCTGATGACGGACCGCACCGACGTGCTCAAAGCGTTCCTGGAGGAACGTGGCCTGTGGGAGGCTGGGCCGTCTCGGACTTCGCCCCACCAATCTGAGCCCGACAAAGAGAACAACGAGGAGCCCGAGAAGTGACCACATCAGCCGGGATCGGCGACTTCACACCGGTCGAGCGGGCCCGGGAGCAGAAGGGCTGGTTCTTCACCGACTGGGCCGTCTCCGCCTTCCAGACGACGGTGGCCGGTGTCCTGTTCGCGCCCTACCTGATCGAGATCGCGAAGGCCGCCGCCGTCGACAACCGGATCGACGTGCTCGGGCTCTCGATCGCGCCCGGCGCGTTGCCGTCGTTCGTGATCACGTTCTCGACGATCCTGTCGGCGATCGTCTACCCGCTGGTCGGCGCGATCGCCGACCGCACCTCGCGCAAGCCCGACCTGATGGCCGGGTTCGCCTGGGCCGGCGCGCTCTGCGCGGCGCTGCTGTTCTTCATGACCGGGGACAACTGGTGGTTCGGCTCGATCATGTTCATCATCGCCAACCTGTGTGCAGGCGCGGCGGTGGTGGTCAGCGACTCGATCCTTCCGCTGATCTCGACCGAGGACGAGCGTGACCGGGTCTCCTCGATCGGCTGGGCCTACGGCTACGCCGGTGGTGGGCTCCTGCTCGCCGTCAACTTCCTCCTAGTCACCTTCGCCGACCCCCTCGGCCTCGGGACGGCGCTGGCGGTGCGGATCTCGATGCTCTCGGCCGCACTGTGGTGGGCGGGGTTCATCATCATCCCGTGGCGCCGGATCCGCCGGCGCGAGCCCGCCGACGTCGAGGACGTCTCCGGCGGTGTCGTGGCGCGCTCTTTCGGTCAGCTGTTCGTGACGCTGCGTGAGCTGCCGCAGTATCCGGTCGCGCTGACCTTCCTGCTGGCGTACCTCTTCTTCAACGACGGCATCCAGACGGTGATCAGCTCGGCGTCGATCTACGGGGTCGAGGAGCTCGGGTTCGAGACCGGCACGATGCTCGGCATCTATCTGCTGGTGCAGTTCGTGGCGGTCGGCGGGGCGGTCTTCTTCGGCCGGCTGGCGAAGAGCTTCGGTGCCAAGCGGGTGATCCTCGGCGGTCTGGGTGGCTGGATGGTCATCGTCGTCGCGGCCTACTTCGTGCCGGAGCAGACCCTGGTGCCGCTCCTGGTCGTCGCGGTCGGGATCGGTCTGGTCATGGGCGGCACCCAGGCGCTGGCCCGGTCCTACTTCTCGCTGTTCATCCCGGCGGGCAAGGAGGCGGAGTACTTCAGCCTCTACCACGCCATGGACCGCGGCACCTCCTGGCTCGGCACCCTGGTCTTCGGGCTCGTCTACCAGATCACCGACTCCTACCGGCCGGCGATCCTGGCGCTGATCGCCTTCTTCGTCGTCGGTGGCGGCCTGCTGGCGCTCGTGAACACCGCGAAGGGCATCGAGCAGGCAGGCAACCGAGCGCCCCAGCGTGTGTGAGAGCGTGCTCAGCGGCTGGCGGTTTCGGGACATCGGCCGTTCAGGACTTTCTCAGGGAGATTCGCAGGTCAGGCGGGTCCTGTGTCGAACAACACGGCGACGATCCCGACATTTCACGGAATCATCACCTCCTCTGTACCGTTGACGATGTGAAGAGGCCAGACGGCCTGCGTCATGAGTCCGCAGACCGCCTCGCTCTTCAGCTCATTCAACGGGGGACGATCGACTCAGGAGGTGCTTCATGGCCGAGCGCACGTTGCGCGGCGCCCGACTGGGCGGACAAAGTTTTGAGGACGAACGCGGGATCGAGTTCGCGGGTCGCCAGCAGGTGGCTTACCGCTGCCCGCAGGGTCACGACTTCGAGATCACGATGTCGGATGAGGCCGAGGTTCCGGCCATCTGGGAGTGCCCGCGCTGCGGCATGGAGGCTCTCAACCTCTCCGGCGCCAAGCCGGAGGAGAAGGCTGAGAAGCCGGCGCGTACGCACTGGGACATGCTCCTGGAGCGGCGCTCGGAGAAGGAGCTCGAGGACATCCTCAAGGAGCGCCTCGACCTGCTTCGTGGTGGCGAGATCGGCCCGGCTCACCTGCACCGCAAGGGACCGGGGAAGAAGAAGGCCAACGCCTGACTTCTGACCCAGCCAGATA
>NZ_JBHWLY010000143.1:0-2708 GCF_042730435.1 Nocardioides sp. NPDC059952
CCTTTAGCTGATTTGGTTATAGGAAATCGCTCTGGATAGAGCGGCCATAGAAGGTGATAGCCCTGTATCTGAAAGGGCCATTTCAGTGAAGACGAGTAGGGCGGGGCACGTGAAACCCTGTCTGAACATGGGGGGACCATCCTCCAAGGCTAAATACTCCTGACTGACCGATAGTGAACCAGTACCGTGAGGGAAAGGCGAAAAGAACCCCGGCGAGGGGAGTGAAATAGAACCTGAAACCGTGTACGTACAAGCAGTGGGAGCACCTTCGTGGTGTGACTGCGTACCTTTTGTATAATGGGTCAGCGACTTATATTTTGTAGCAAGGTTAACCGTATAGGGGAGCCGTAGGGAAACCGAGTCTTAACTGGGCGATTAGTTGCAAGGTATAGACCCGAAACCCGGTGATCTAGCCATGGGCAGGTTGAAGGTTGGGTAACACTAACTGGAGGACCGAACCGACTAATGTTGAAAAATTAGCGGATGACTTGTGGCTGGGGGTGAAAGGCCAATCAAACCGGGAGATAGCTGGTTCTCCCCGAAAGCTATTTAGGTAGCGCCTCGTGAACTCATCTTCGGGGGTAGAGCACTGTTTCGGCTAGGGGGCCATCCCGGCTTACCAAACCGATGCAAACTCCGAATACCGAAGAATGTTATCACGGGAGACACACGGCGGGTGCTAACGTCCGTCGTGAAGAGGGAAACAACCCAGACCGCCAGCTAAGGTCCCAAAGTCATGGTTAAGTGGGAAACGATGTGGGAAGGCATAGACAGCCAGGATGTTGGCTTAGAAGCAGCCATCATTTAAAGAAAGCGTAATAGCTCACTGGTCGAGTCGGCCTGCGCGGAAGATGTAACGGGGCTAAACCATGCACCGAAGCTGCGGCAGCGACGCTTAGGCGTTGTTGGGTAGGGGAGCGTTCTGTAAGCCGTTGAAGGTGGCCTGTGAGGGTTGCTGGAGGTATCAGAAGTGCGAATGCTGACATAAGTAACGATAAAGCGGGTGAAAAGCCCGCTCGCCGGAAGACCAAGGGTTCCTGTCCAACGTTAATCGGGGCAGGGTGAGTCGACCCCTAAGGCGAGGCTGAAAAGCGTAGTCGATGGGAAACAGGTTAATATTCCTGTACTTGGTGTTACTGCGAAGGGGGGACGGAGAAGGCTAGGCTAGCCGGGCGACGGTTGTCCCGGTTTAAGCGTGTAGGGGGTGTGACCTGGTAAATCCGGTTGCATACTAACCCTGAGGCGTGATGACGATGCACTACGGTGCAGAAGTAGTTGATGCCCTGCTTCCAGGAAAATCCTCTAAGCATCAGGTAACATTAAATCGTACCCCAAACCGACACAGGTGGTCAGGTAGAGAATACCAAGGCGCTTGAGAGAACTCGGGTGAAGGAACTAGGCAAAATGGTGCCGTAACTTCGGGAGAAGGCACGCTGGCATGTAGGTGAAGTCCCTTGCGGATGGAGCTGAAGCCAGTCGAAGATACCAGCTGGCTGCAACTGTTTAATAAAAACACAGCACTGTGCAAACACGAAAGTGGACGTATACGGTGTGACGCCTGCCCGGTGCTGGAAGGTTAATTGATGGGGTCAGCCGCAAGGCGAAGCTCTTGATCGAAGCCCCAGTAAACGGCGGCCGTAACTATAACGGTCCTAAGGTAGCGAAATTCCTTGTCGGGTAAGTTCCGACCTGCACGAATGGCGTAATGATGGCCAGGCTGTCTCCACCCGAGACTCAGTGAAATTGAACTCGCTGTGAAGATGCAGTGTACCCGCGGCAAGACGGAAAGACCCCGTGAACCTTTACTATAGCTTGACACTGAACATTGAGCCTTGATGTGTAGGATAGGTGGGAGGCTTTGAAGCGTGGACGCCAGTCTGCGTGGAGCCATCCTTGAAATACCACCCTTTAATGTTTGATGTTCTAACTCGGCCCCATAATCTGGGGTGAGGACAGTGTCTGGTGGGTAGTTTGACTGGGGCGGTCTCCTCCCAAAGAGTAACGGAGGAGCACGAAGGTTAGCTAATCACGGTCGGACATCGTGAGGTTAGTGCAAAGGCATAAGCTAGCTTGACTGCGAGAGTGACGGCTCGAGCAGGTACGAAAGTAGGTCTTAGTGATCCGGTGGTTCTGAATGGAAGGGCCATCGCTCAACGGATAAAAGGTACTCCGGGGATAACAGGCTGATACCGCCCAAGAGTTCATATCGACGGCGGTGTTTGGCACCTCGATGTCGGCTCATCACATCCTGGGGCTGTAGTCGGTCCCAAGGGTATGGCTGTTCGCCATTTAAAGTGGTACGCGAGCTGGGTTTAGAACGTCGTGAGACAGTTCGGTCCCTATCTGCCGTGGGCGTTGGAAGATTGAGAGGGGTTGCTCCTAGTACGAGAGGACCGGAGTGAACGCACCACTGGTGTTCGGGTTGTCATGCCAATGGCATTGCCCGGTAGCTAAGTGCGGAAAAGATAAGCGCTGAAAGCATCTAAGCGCGAAACTTGCCTCAAGATGAGTCTTCCCTGGGCCTTTAAGGTCCCTGAAGGAACGTTTAAGACTAAGACGTTGATAGGCTGGGTGTGTAAGTGCAGCGATGCATTGAGCTAACCAGTACTAATGATCCGTGAGGCTTAACCTTACAACACCGAAGGTGTTTTTAGAGAGATTTTCAGCGAAGTTCCGAGATTGGTTCTGATGGCTTCATGGAAGTGAGG
>NZ_JBHWLY010000144.1:0-2565 GCF_042730435.1 Nocardioides sp. NPDC059952
CCCTTCTGCTATCTCATGAACGGCGCCGACTCGGCGCAAATGTCCCGGAGGAGCGAAGCGGGGGAGGGACCTTTGCGCCGCGTCGGCGCAAACCCGACGCAAGCCGGAACGAGAAACCGAACCCGGTCAACGAGTGTCCCTCAGAAGTGCGTCCACCCCGTCGGCCCCTCGTAGACCTCACCGTCGACCGTGACCGGCTCACCACCAGGCTCGCCGATCGTCCCGATCACGGTCCATCCCTCCGGCAGCTCGACGTCGGGCGGAAAAGCGGCGAGCAGCGAGTGGTCCTCTCCCCCGCCCAGCACGAACGCGAGCGCGTCGGCGCCCGTCGCCGAGGCGACCGCGTTGAGCTCGTCGGGGACGGTCAGCGCGGCGGTGTGCACGTCGATGGAGACCTCCGAGGCATCGGCGATGTGCCGGGCCTCGGACAGGAGCCCGTCGGAGACGTCGATCAACGCCGAGGCGCCGGCCGCCGCGGCAGCGGGGCCGGCTGCGTACGGCGGCTGCGGGCGGCGGTAGGCGTCGACCAGCACTCGGGGTGAGCGGAACCCTCGCTTGAGGATCGCCAGGCCGGCCGCGGCCCACCCCTGACGGCCACACAGCGCGAGTACGTCGCCCGGCTCCGCACCGGAGCGCAGGACCGGTGCCTGGGCGACCGCGCCGATAGCCGTCACGGAGATCACGATCTGGTCGGCACCGGTGATGTCACCGCCGATGACGGAGGCCCCCACCAGCGCGCACTCCGCGGCGAATCCCTCGGCGAAGTCGACCGCCCACTCGGCCGGGAGGTCCGAGGGCAGGGCGAGCCCGAGAGTCATCGAGTGGGCGACGCCACCCATCGCGGCGATGTCGGCGAGGTTCTGGCCTGCCGCCCGATGGCCGATGTGAGACGCCTCGGCCCAGTCCCGCCGGAAGTGGCGACCCTCGACGAGCAGATCGGTCGAGACCACCACGTGGCCCTGCTTGACCCGCACCAGCGCAGCGTCGTCGCCGGGGCCGACCAGCACCTGCTCCCCCTGGGCGAAGTGCTTGGTCATCTCGGTGATCAGCCCGAACTCACCGATGTCGGCGAGCGTCGTGTCCCTCGGAAAAGCCATGGCTCCATCCAACCCTCCTCGCGATGCGCGGAGATACCGGGACACGCATGAGCTGTCTTATCCCAAGGGTCGGTGTAGGTCGATCGACAGATAACGCGATAGGTTACTTGCCTGACGTTGTGCCAAGGAAGGCACGGAGAACAGGAGCAGCACCATGGTCGTACAGGCGTACATCCTCATCCAGACCGACGTCGGCAAGGCCGCAGAGGTCGCCACCGAGATCGGCAAGATCCAGGGCGTGACCCTGGCTGAGGACGTCACCGGTCCGTACGACGTGATCGTTCGCGCCGAGGCCCGCAACGTCGACGAGCTCGGCAAGATGGTCGTGGCGCGCGTCCAGAGCCTCGAGGGCATCACCCGCACCCTGACCTGCCCGGTCGTTCACATCTGATTTCACGGCTGCACCCGGCCGTCTGTTACAACGAACCCATGAGCACTCCTCCTCTTTCCGGGCCTGTCGCCGTCATCGCCGGCGGGCTGAGCCACGAACGCGACGTGTCGCTGGCCTCTGGCCGCAACCTCGTGCGCGAGCTGTCGGCGCTGGGCGTGGAGGTGGCTGCGTACGACTTCGACCGGGCGCTGCTGCACAACCTCGAGCGCGACAAGGCGGTCGTGGCGCTGCCGGCTCTGCACGGCCAGTTCGGTGAGGACGGCGAGATCCAGACGCTCCTGGAGCTGATCGGGATCCCGTACGTCGGCACCGTCTCCACCTCCTGCCGCGTCGCGTTCGACAAGACCGCCGCCCGCGAGCTTCTGCGCCGCGGGGGCATCCCGGTGCCGGACTCGGTCTCGCTGTCGTCCACGACGTTCCGCGACGTCGGGGCGCCGGTGCTGATGGAGCACGTCATCTCGCGGCTGGGTGAGCGGGTCGTGGTCAAGCCCTCGCGCGGCGGCTCGGCTCTCGGCGTCACCGGCGTCGACGGCCTCTCCGCCCTCCCCGCCGCGTTGGTCAAGACCTACGCCTACTGCGACGAGGCGCTCATCGAGCGCTTCTACGCCGGCATCGACGTCTCCGTGGTGGTCCACGAGACGGATGAGGGGGTCAAGCCGCTGACCCCGATCGCCATCGACTTCAGCAAGGGCCACGAGTTCGACTTTGCGGCGCGCTACACCGCCGAGTTCGTCGGCTTCGGCCGCCCCGACCTCCCCGACGCGCTGCTCGCCGAGCTCGGCGAGACCGCCGTACGCGCCCACGAGCTGCTCGGCATGCGCGACATCTCCCGCACCGACTTCATGGTCACCCCCGACGGCAGCTTCGTCGTCCTCGAGGTCGCCATCACCCCCGGCGCCACCGAGACCAGCGTCTTCCCGTTCGCCGCCAAGCACGACGGCACCTCGATGGGCGAGGTCACCCTCGCCCTCCTCAAGCGCGCGCTGTCCCGGTAAAACGCTGGTCGAGCCGCCGGAGCCGCTAGGCGAAGGCGTGTCGAGACCAACACAGTCCCATCGAGCGCCGATGGGACTGTGT
>NZ_JBHWLY010000145.1:0-2055 GCF_042730435.1 Nocardioides sp. NPDC059952
CAGCTGCGAGGCGCCTCCGACGCCGGGGGCGTGGGCAAGTACCTGCTGCACCGGGCCAAGCCGCACCTGCCGCCCTGGCTGGGCGTTGCGGGCGTGGGCGTGGCCGGCGCCCTCGGGCACTGGCGATGGGGCGACAGCGCATGGGCCGGTGCTGGCCTCACCCTCGCCTCGGTGGCGCTGACCGGCGCCACCTGGTGGGCGGGTAGGTCGACCAGCGCGCAGCGGCGCCTCCACTCGGCCATCACCGTGGCCGCAGGAACCGCCTGGGTCACCGCGGCCTGCATCTCTGGGCCGACCGCAGGGCCGATCGATGACCTGTACCTGATGGGCGGCCCCGTCATGGCGCTGACCTGGAACGTTCGCATGATCATGCGTCGCAACCCGGATGCTGTCGGGGAGAGCAGCGACAAGGGCCTGCTGGAGAAGGTGGGCTTGGCTCGCACGCAGATCGGAAACGTCAAGGTCGAGCCCAACAAGGTCACCGTGCCCTACGCGCTGCCGGCAGGAGAGGGCACCCACGAGGACGTCTCCAAGGCCCTGCCGCGCATCGCCTCTGCCCTCGACGTCCCGACCAGCGCCGTGCGCAACCGGCCTGACCCCGACTCGGCCCGGCGTGGCACGTTCACCGTGGTGCCCATGGACATGCTGAAGGAGGTCATCTGGTGGCCCGGCCCGTCCTCCCCCGGCGGATCGATCGCTGAGCCGCTGGTCATCGGCGTCTACGACGACGGCCGCCCCCTCGTCCTCACCCTGCCCCAGGCCATCCACCTGCTCATCATGGGCGTGACCGGTGCAGGGAAGACCGAGGGCGCCATGGACGTGCTGTGCGAGGCCCTGACCCGCCGCGACGTCGCCGTCTGGCTGTCCGACCCCAAGCGCGGCCAGGACCTCGGCGAAGCCTTCCCGGCCTGCGACTGGGTAGTGGACACCGGCGACGGCGCAGAAATCATGATCGAGGCCCTCAAGGCCGCCATTCCCGCACGTCAGAAGTGGCTGGGTGACCACGCGTACCGGTCATGGGAGCCTGCGGCCGCCGAGGTCCAGACCGACCCGGCGCACTCCTGCCGCAAGGGCGCGGCCTGCCAGTGCCCCGGTATGCCCTACCTGCTCGCCTGGTTCGAGGAAGCCGCGAACACCCTGCGCGCGACCGACGACGACGTGTTCACCGGCATCGCGCAGGAAGCCCGGAGCGCTGGCGCCAGCCTGGTCATCTCCATGCAGCGCGCCTCCGGCTACCAGATCAGCACCGACACCCGGGCGAGCCTGCCCGCCGCCCTCTGCTTCGGCGTGGACGAGCGGGACGCCGGATTCGCCCTGCCCTCCGAGGTCCTCGACGCCGGCGCCAACCCTGGAGCCTGGGGCAACAAGCGGCCCGGCTACTGCTACCTCTGCTCCGCGGGCGTCGAGGCCGACCTGTGGTCGACCCCGTCCCGGACGTTTCGCAACGACCCGGTGTCCCTGGAGTGGGTGGCCCGCGCGTTCGAGCCGATCCGCATGGGCATCGACCCTGTGACCGCAACCGCGGCCGCCGGTGTCGCTGGCAAGCTGTACACCGACCGTGCGGCTACAGCCAACGACGAGCAGGCGGCCCCGGCCGCCGAGGAAGGGGAGCCCATGACCGGCCCCCTGGTGGACCCGGAAGACATGGACATCGACCCCGAGGCCGAGTTGCCCGAAG
Source organism: Nocardioides sp. NPDC059952 (assembly GCF_042730435.1). Lineage (NCBI taxonomy): Bacteria > Bacillati > Actinomycetota > Actinomycetes > Propionibacteriales > Nocardioidaceae > Nocardioides > Nocardioides sp. NPDC059952. The sequence continues at coordinate 1,679 of NZ_JBHWLY010000145.1, forward strand.
CGCAGGATGGCGACGACATCCCTCTGTTCGGGCAGGGGGCCGGCCGTAAGCCCGGCCCTGCGGAAGGTCGGCGCCTGTTCGCTCAGGCCCTGGCGGAGTTCGAGCAGAAGGGACAGATGGTCGTAGGCCCCAAGGACTTCATGGACTGGTGCGAGGCCAACGACCTCTCCCGCCCTTGGGTGTCCGCGCGGCTCAAGGAGGCCGCCCTGGACGGGCGCCTGGAGGCCACCAGCCAGACCGGCCGCTGGCGCATCGTGCCCGCCCTGACACCCGCGTGACACCTGACACCGTCACGGCCGCCTGACACCGCGCCCACCTAGGGAAATGGGTGTCAGACGGCCCCCTGACACCGGCCCCTGACATCACCAGTCAGGGGC
>NZ_JBHWLY010000146.1:0-1976 GCF_042730435.1 Nocardioides sp. NPDC059952
GCACCAGGGCGCCCGCCAGCTCACTCTTGGCCCGACCCTTCGGCCGCGACAGGAACGCCCTGTTGACCTTGCGGCGGCCGGTCGCAGAGTCCAGTTGGTAGGCCTTGACGATGAACGCGGCCATCTCGTCGTCGATGACGAGCGGCTGGCCCTGGACGTCGCCGGGCCCGTGGCACAGGTACGTCTCGATCCAGTCGATAGCGGTGAAGCCGAGGGAGACGAAGCGGTCCGGGTCAGCCTTCGGTCTGGTCATCGACGACTCGAAGCACACGGTCGCGGCGGGAGGCTGCGGCCCTGCTCCGGGGCCGGGCGGGGCGGTCGGCGCCATCGTCCGGGTCAGCGACCGTCCAGCGCAGCCGGATGCGGTCCGCAGCCGTGCCGCCCAGCGCGGCCTCGTTCAGCCGGATCTCGGACAGCAGCTCCTTCTTCGGCTCCTGCCAGTACTGCTCGACGAGCTGGGCGAGCATGTGCAGCCGCCCCCAGTCCGTCGCCAGGAACGTCGAGGCCTGTGGGCTGGTCCGCCATGTCTCGTACCAGGACAGGGTGCGGGTGTCGTAGTCGTGGCCGCCCGGAAGGGCGGGGGTCGGGCCTGCGGGTCCGCCTGCGGGGAGCAACGTTCCGGGTACGGCGTCGGCGTTGCGCCGGCGTCGCTGGGACGGGTCCTTGGGGAGGGGGCCGGTGCCTGCCATGGGGGATCACCTCGGTGTGCCGTTGCGGCATCGGGCCGGGCCGTTGCGGTCCCGGCGGTTACTCGGTGTCACGTTCACCATGATCGTTTGAGGGTCGGAGACCCGTACACAGCGCGAGTTACCTCCCCGGCGGTCCTGAGATGATCTTGTTTGGGGGTAACCCCCCGGGGTCGTCAGGGGGTCGGGGTCACTTTGCGTGACAGTCGCCGCCTGCCGGAATGTCCAGATTGACCAGGAGCGGGGTCACCCGTTCGTCCTTCCAGGCCTCGTTGGGGTGGCGCGGGTCGACCAGCCGCCGGCCATCCTCGTTGACCCGGTGGGTCAGGTAGCGGATGAGCTGCTTGTCGCCGGCCCGCTCGATGCTGAGCCAGTCCAGGGCGACCGCCTTGGGGTCGATGCCGTTGCCCTGGAGCCACTGGGCGAGCGCCTCGCGGTGCTCCATGACCTCATCGTGGCGGAGCAGCCTGACCACAACAGCATCAGGCTCAGGAGCAGGAGACGAAGCAGGAGCAGGAGCAGCAGACGTGACCGCAGGCTGATGCTCGAATCGCGAAGGCAGTTGGCCGGGGCTGGAGGCGCGGCGTAGCCGGGCCGTGGCTGTGGCCGTAGCGTCGGCGCTGCTCTGGCCGAGGTCGCCGAGGTGTAGGTGGCCGTCGGGCTGGGCGTCCTGGCCAGTGCGCTCGGTGCCGCTCATGCGTGCCATCCTCCGGGTTGCTCGGCTGCGGTGTGGCTGCTGTGGCAAGGGCCGCAGAGTCCGCGGCCGTGCTTCGGGTCGTTGGGGTCCAGGCCGGCGGCGACGAGGGCGCGCCGGTCGGTGGGGTGGTGGTCGGCATGCCGGGACGGTTGCCCGCACGACTGTCCGTGTCCGTGTGCGGTGTCGGTGCACACGCACAGCGGGTCGCGTTCGAGGACGGGGCGGCGGAAGCGGCGTTCGTGGTCGCGGTCGTAGCCGCGCTGCCGGGCGCTGCCGCGCCGCTGTTCTGCCTGCCGGCGGTGGTCGTCGCACTTGCCGTGCTGGGTGTACTCGGGGCAGCCGGGCGCCGAGCAGACCCGCCAGCGCAGGGACTTGGGCATCGGTCGCTCCTGTCCTACGGTGACGGCCTACGACTGGAGGGGGTTGCCGTGGCTGGTGGACGTTCGGACTGGGCGCTTGGGGTGTTCGCGGTCGGGCTGCTGCTCGTGTTCGCGGCCGTCATCAAGGGCTGGTGGCTGTTGCTGCTGCCTGCGGCGTGCCTGATTGTGGGCGCGGTCGCGGGGACGACCAGGGCGCGGCGGTCGGGCCAGGCG
>NZ_JBHWLY010000147.1:0-1873 GCF_042730435.1 Nocardioides sp. NPDC059952
TCGTTTCGCGGTGGCTGATGTGTTGGTCTCGACACGCCTCCGCCTAGCGGCTCCGGCGGCTCGACCAGCGGGGAAACCGCTGGTCGAGCCGTGAGGCCGGCCACGGCCGAGCGTGTCGAGACCACCACAGTCGTCTGCCTGCGTCAGGCGTCGAGCATCGGGACGTTGAGGCCACGCTCGCGGGCGACATCGCGCGCGTGCTCGTAGCCGGCGTCCACGTGGCGCATGACGCCGGTTCCGGGGTCGTTGGTCAGCACCCGCTCGATCTTCTCCGCGGCGAGCGGAGTGCCGTCGGCGACGCAGACCTGGCCCGCGTGGATGGAGCGGCCGATGCCGACGCCGCCGCCGTGGTGGATGCTCACCCAGCTCGCGCCGGACGCGGTGTTGAGCAACGCGTTGAGCAGCGGCCAGTCGGCGATCGCGTCGGACCCGTCCTTCATCGCCTCCGTCTCGCGGTAGGGCGAGGCCACGGACCCGGAGTCGAGGTGGTCGCGGCCGATGACGACCGGCGCCGAGAGCTCCCCGGAGGCGACCATCTCGTTGAACTTCAACCCGGCGAGGTGGCGCTCCTTGTAGCCAAGCCAGCAGATCCGGGCAGGCAGGCCCTCGAAGTGCACCTTCTCGCCCGCCTGGGTGATCCAGCGCTTGAGGCCCTCGTTCTCGGGGAAGAGCTCGACGATCGCCCGGTCGGTCTTGGCGATGTCCTCGGGGTCACCCGAGAGCGCCGCCCAGCGGAACGGGCCCAGACCCTCCTCGAAGAGCGGCCGGATGTAGGCGGGGACGAAGCCGGGGAAGGCGAACGCGTCCGCGAACCCGCCCAGACGGGCTCCCTCGCGCAGCGAGTTGCCGTAGTCGAAGACCTCGGCGTCACGCGCCATGAAGCCGACCATCGCCTCGACGTGCTTGGCCATCGAGGCCTGCGCCTTCTCGGTGAAGTCGTCGGGGTCCTCCGCGGCGCGCGCGGCCCACTCCTCGACGGTGTACTCCAGCGGGAGGTAGGAGAGCGGGTCGTGCGCCGAGGTCTGGTCGGTGACGATGTCGACCTCGACCTCGCGCGCCAGGATCTCGGGGAAGACCGCGGCGCAGTTGCCGACGAGGCCGATGGAGCGCGGCGCACGCGACTTCTTGGCCTCCTCGGCCTGGGCCAGCGCGTCGTCGAGATCCGCGGCCACGGTGTCCATGTAGCCGTGGTCGACCCGGCGCTGGAGGCGGGCGGCGTCGACGTCGACGACGATCACGACGCCCTCGTTGAGCGTCACCGCGAGGGGCTGCGCACCGCCCATGCCGCCCGCGCCACCGGTCAGGGTCAGCGTCCCGGCCAGGGTCCCCTTGAAGCGCTTGCGCGCGATCGCGGCGAAGCACTCATACGTCCCCTGGAGGATGCCTTGGGTGCCGATGTAGATCCACGAGCCGGCGGTCATCTGGCCGTACATGGTCAGGCCGAGCGACTCCAGCCGCCGGAACTCCGGCCAGGTCGCCCAGTCGCCGACGAGGTTGGAGTTGGCGATCAGGACGCGCGGCGCCCACTCGTGGGTGCGGAAGACGCCGACCGGCTTGCCCGACTGCACCAGCAGCGTCTCGTCGGCCTCGAGCTCGTCGAGGGTGCGGACGATGGCGTCGTACGCCTCCCAGGACCGCGCGGCGCGGCCGGTGCCGCCGTAGACGACCAGGTCGTCGGGGCGCTCGGCCACCTCCGGGTCGAGGTTGTTCATCAGCATGCGCTTGGCGGCCTCGGTCTGCCAGTTCTTGGCGGTGATCTCGGGGCCGTGCGGTGCGCGGACAGTGCGTGGTTCGCTCATGTGGTCCATCTCACCTCATCGCGGGATCGGGCGTAAGACCGGCCCGGCGAAAAGCATGTTCTGGGGGTGGGCAT
>NZ_JBHWLY010000148.1:0-1862 GCF_042730435.1 Nocardioides sp. NPDC059952
GTCCGCTCAACCCGCCCCGCCGCCGCAGCCCACCCCTCCCGCCCGCTACGGTACCCTTCCCACGGGTCAATTGGCCCCGACTCGGCTATGTGTCAGTGGCCGTGACCGTGGCCGTGACCGGCCGCGGGCGCCTCTTCCTCTTCCGGCTTGTCGACGACCAGGGTCTCGGTCGTGAGCAGCATGCCCGCGATCGAGGTGGCGTTGATGAGCGCGGAGCGGGTGACCTTGACGGGGTCGATGACGCCCTGGGCGACCAGGTCGCCGTACTCACCCGTGGCGGCGTTGAAGCCCTGCCCCACACCGAGGTCGCGGACCTTGGTGGTGATGACGTAGCCGTTGTCGCCACCGTTCTCGGCGATCCAGCGCAGCGGCTCGTCGGCAGCCTTGCGGACGACGCGTACGCCGACCGCCTCGTCGCCCTCGAGGCCGAGGTCCTTCTCCAGAACGGAGACGGCGTGGATCAGCGCGGAGCCACCGCCGGCGACGATGCCCTCTTCGATGGCGGCGCGGGTCGCGGAGACAGCGTCCTCGATGCGGTGCTTCTTCTCCTTGAGCTCCACCTCGGTGTGAGCGCCGACCTTGATCACGCAGACGCCACCGGCGAGCTTGGCGAGGCGCTCCTGGAGCTTCTCGCGGTCCCAGTCGGAGTCGGTGCGCTCGATCTCGGACTTGATCTCGTTGACGCGACCCTCGACCGCAGCAGCGTCGCCGCCGCCTTCGACGATCGTGGTGTTGTCCTTCGTGACCGTGATCCGGCGAGCGGTGCCGAGCACCTCGAGGCCGACCTGGTCGAGCTTGAGGCCGACCTCCTCGGCGACGACCTGCGCGCCGGTGAGGATCGCGATGTCCTGCAGCATGGCCTTGCGGCGGTCACCGAACGCGGGCGCCTTGACGGCGGTCGCGTTGAAGGTGCCCTTGATCTTGTTCACGACCAGGGTCGAGAGGGCTTCGCCCTCGACGTCCTCGGCGATGATGAACAGCGGCTTGCCGGCGGCGATGACCTTCTCCAGCAGCGGCAGGAGCTCCTGGATGGAGCTGATCTTGCCCTGGACGAGCAGGATCAGCGGGTCGTCGATGACGGCCTCCATCCGCTCCTGGTCAGTCACGAAGTACTGAGAGATGTAGCCCTTGTCGAACTGCATACCCTCGGTGAACTCGAGCTCGGTGCCGGTGGTGTTGGACTCCTCGACGGTGATCACACCGTCCTTGCCCACCTTGGCGAAGGCCTCGGCGAGGATCTCGCCGATCTTCGCGTCGCGGGAGGAGATGGTGGCGACCGAGGCCATGTCGGACTCGTCGACGACCTCACGGGCGGCGGCACGCAGGGCGTCGCCGACGGCGGCCGCGGCGGCGTCCATACCGCGCTTGAGGCTCATCGGGTTCGCGCCGGCGGCAACCGCGCGCAGACCCTCGTGGACCATCGCCTGGGCGAGGACGGTCGCGGTGGTCGTACCGTCACCAGCGATGTCGTTGGTCTTGGTCGCAACCTCCTTGGTGAGCTGAGCACCAAGGTTCTCGAACGGGTCGTCCAGCTCGATCTCACGCGCGACGGTGACACCGTCGTTGGTGATGGTCGGGGCGCCCCACTTCTTGTCGAGGACGACGTAGCGGCCCTTGGGGCCCAGCGTCACCTTGACGGCGTTGGCGAGGGCGTCGACGCCACGCTCGAGGGCGCGGCGGGCGTTCTCGTCGAACTCCAGGATCTTCGGCATTTCACATACTCCCTTGTACGCACGGACGCGGCCCGGCCGGCGGGCCCCGCCGCGGCAGATTTGGGAGACCGATTTCGGCAGGGGAAGTCAGCGTGGATGTGGCGGGCGGGGAGGATGATGTGATCCACGCCGGCGTAAATCAACACCCCG
>NZ_JBHWLY010000149.1:0-1832 GCF_042730435.1 Nocardioides sp. NPDC059952
TATGGGGTCACGTGGTGCTAGCTCGCGATGAGCTCCTTCTCGTCGATGAGGGCCTCCTGCTGACGTGATGTCGGCTTGCGTCCTGGCTTCCGCTCAGAAGCGTCGACATGCTTTCCGAGGATGCGGCGCTCGAGGAGCGCCTGGAGAGTGATACCCAGATCGCGAGCCTCCTGGTGCAGCTGCGCCCGCTCCTCGTGGCTCAGCCGAAACAGGACCTGCGTCTGGCGGTCTTCCGCGACGAGTCCATTGGCCATACCCGCCATCCCACCAGCACGAGCCCTGAAATCTGATAGCAGACACGCCGAACGATCCACGTAAAACACATTTCTGTAGTTCCGAGTCATCTTCACGCCGCCACCTCAGGGCCAGCGTGCCAGTGACCGTCGTCGGTCTTGTGGGCGTCACCGTCAGCGGCGAGGCGCTTGAGCGCGCGGGAGAGCGTGCCCTTGGGGAACTCGACGCGATCGAGGATCGCGCCGAACTTGATGCCCTCGGGCTCCTCGCGGAGGACCTCGAGCACAGCGAAGCGGTTCATCGCGCCGGCCTCCTGGCCGGTGCGGGCGGCTCCGGTGAGCCCTGCGAGTTCGGGGAACTGGGCCGCGAGCTCGTCGGCCTGGCTGATGGAGACCCCAGCTGCCACAGACTCGTCCGCGCTGGGGGTGTGCGCGTGGTCCGTGGCAGCCGGGGAGCTGTTGGGGCTGGCTACGCCGATCTGGTTGAGGTCGCCGGCGGCGTCGTTCTTGTGGATGCTGATGACTTCGGCGACGGTGCCGCCGTTGCGGACGGCTCGCATCCGGGCGGCTGCGTCGCGGCCGCGCACGCGGGTGGCGTAGCCGGCCGGGGCCATCGCCTCGGCGTCCGCGCCCTCGAACTCGCGGACGTCGCCGAGCTCCTCGAGGATGTCCTCGACGTTGTCGGGGACGGCGTAGCGGACGTGGGTCTGCGGGGCCAGGACCTGGCCGCGCTGGATCACGCCGACGTGGCCAGGCTCGGCGGGCAGGGCTCGCAGGTCGATCGACTCGGCGGTGGAGGTACCGGTGAGCATGTTGCTGGTGCCGCCGGTGGGCCGGTGGCCGATGCAGGTGCCGCCGCTCATGGCGAGGTCGCGGGCCTGGCGCCCGCCGACAGTGTCGGTGCCCAGTGCGTCCTGGGCGAGCTGGATGACGCCAACGCCGAGCTTGCGGCCCTCGCGCTCGATCTCGAGGACCATGTCGCCGTAGCTGATGAAGGCGCCGTTCTCGCCGACGTTGGCACCCGACTTGCCCAGCGCGCGAGCCACCGTGGTGGCCTCGTCGATGACGAGCAGCCCGGCCGGGTCGGTCTCCTCGAGGCCGCGCCAGCGCGAGAGGCCCATCTGGCTGCGGCGGGCCTTGCGGGACTTGGTCAGCAGGTAGGCACCCAGGATCCCGCGCTTCCAGGCCTCGACGCCGTCGACCGCGAACCAGTCTGCGCCGCCGGTGAGGTGGCTCGCGGAGGTTCCCTGGCCGCCGTCGACGTAGATCATGACCGTGCGGCGCGCGACGATGCCGGGGAGCACCCACGTCGTCAGGCTGTTGGACTTGCCGGCGCCCGTGGTGCCGGAGATGAACCCCATCATCACGCCGTCTTTGTCGTTGAGCAGGACGGGGATGTCTACGCCATCGGGAGTGATCGAGAAGGGCACCGTGGTGGAGCCGTCGGGGTGATCCTCGAGGACCGGGCCAGGCCATTCGGCGTTGATCTTGAGCGCGTCGGGGTCGTGCAGGATGGTGACGTGAATCTGGCCGGAGTCGGTCTTGTTCGCAGCGAGCCTGACCGTGCCGACGCCGAGTCGCATCTTCCGCTCGAGCTGC
>NZ_JBHWLY010000150.1:0-1673 GCF_042730435.1 Nocardioides sp. NPDC059952
AGGGGTCGTCTCCAAACCGGTTGGATCGACCCCTTAGGCCACCGAGTCTACGACGTACGATCCAGCAGTGCCCTACGTTCTTCGCTCTGGTGCCCGCCCGCGGCTGGATGCCCCCGACTTCAACGAGCACGAGCCGCTTGAGCGCATCGGCCAGGCCGAGACCTACGAGGCCGCGTACGCCCAGCTCGAGGCGCAGCTGCCCAAGGACTGGGTGCTGGTCGGCATCGATCGCTACCTCGAGGCGTAGAGCTCGGCCGGGTCGCGGCCTCATCGTGCCTGGAATCGTCGGCGCCGATACATAGGGTGTGGGGTATCCAAAATGGGCCCCTGACGATCGGACGAAAAAACTTCTCGAAAAGTTGGGGGGTAATCCGATCGCAGCCACATATGAAGAGGACGACAGCGAGCTTGCTCGAAGTCGTTCTCGAATGAGGAGACGTGTATGGCCGACGCCGCCTGGCCTGGGGGCCCGGGCGAGCCTGGAGCGCCGCTACAACGCCCCGTAGGTGGGTCGCTAGAGGACAGCTCGGCGCCCGAAGCCTGGCGGGTCGAAGCCGACAAGCTCGCTGGGGACGTCCTCACCGATGCCGTAGACCGGCTGACCGGTGACCTCGACGTCCTCACCGATCTGGCCCTGGTGAAGTTCCAGGGCGAACTGTGGGACCGCTTCGCCGACGCGCTCGCGAGGTACGGCTACGCGGTGATCTGGAACTGGACCGTGCGCAATCTGATCTTCGAGCGCTGCAAGACGAAGGGGTTCGGCGGTCTGCCTCAGCTCGAGCGCCCGATCACGGACGAGGAGGCCCAGGAGCTGGCCAACGAGACCGTGGCCAAGGCTCTGCGTCACTTCCGCTCCGACGTCCTGATGAAGCACAAGTGGGACCACCGCAAGGGCGCGTCCCTGAGGACCTACTTCATCGGTCAGTGCATCATCCGGTTCCCCAACATCTACCGGACCTGGCACGGGGCCGAGTTGCGGAAGGAGTTCGCCCTAATCGATGACCTGAACCTCGATGACCGGGGGATCGACCCGCCGGACTCGCGGGTGATCGCCGGCATTCTGGGCTCGGAGGCGATGGCCACCATCAAGGACCCCCGCGTACGCATGGCGATGCACATGACCGCCGAGGGGTTCCCGCAAACCGCGATCGCCGAGCAGTTGGGCATCTCGGTCAAGGCTGTCGAGCGGATGCTCGCCAACGAGCGCGCTCGACTACGTAAGAGGGGAGTGGGATGACAGGTAGGCAGTCCAACCAGTCCAGGGGCCAGGAGTTCCAGGCCAAGATCGAGCGCAGCTCGCTGGGCACACCATCGGCGCGGGCCGCTCGGCGGAGCGTGCCTGAGTCGGTCGCGTCGCGGATCGTCGCGCGGTCGCAGGAGACCGGGAGATTCACCGCGCAGAGCCAAAATTCTCGCCGGAAACCTGGGGGGTAATCGGCTCGGCCGCACATAAGAGACGTACGTCAGATGCTCAAACCCGAGATCTGGCAGGAGCCCCATCAAACGGGTGTGGCTCCTCAACCCGCAGCAGCGAGTCGAAGAGCCAACACGTCCTAGACAACGCGGAGACTACTAGACATCGCAGCTGCTCGAGGGACCTTGGAGGCCCCACAATGGCACGAGGCAGTAGCCGCTCCGGCGGCCGCGCACGCAGCGCGATCACCGGTCGGTAC
>NZ_JBHWLY010000151.1:0-1637 GCF_042730435.1 Nocardioides sp. NPDC059952
GAAGGGGGGTGTGGCCGTGCAGGCGAAGGACCGCAGCCCCGAGGAGTGGGTGGGGCATCTCGCACGCGTACACGAGGGCCTGAAGCCCGGCCTGGAGGAGCTGAACCGGTACTACGAGGGCCAGCAGCCGCTCGCGTACCTGCACCCCGAACTCCTGGAGGAACTCGGCGAGCAGCTGCGGCAAGTGGTCATCAACTGGCCCAGATTGGTCGTCGACGCCCTCGAGGAGCGCCTGGACGTCGAGGGGTTCCGGTACGCGGACAACAAACAGACGGCCGACGATCTGTGGGCGATCTGGCAGGCGAACGGCATGGACGAGCAGTCGCAGATGGGGCACATCGACGCCCTCGCGATGCGCCGCTCGTTCCTCGTGGCCGGCACGAACGAGCAGGACGCTGCCACGCCGCTGGTGACGGTCGAGTCACCTCTGCAGATGCAGGTCGACTGGGACCCGCGCACGCGCGCTGTCCGGGCGGCGCTGAAACGCTGGCATGAGCAGGACCCGCTCACGGACGCCATCACGGACCGGTACGCGGCTCTCTACATCCCTGGGGTGACGCACTACTACGAGCAGACGACGGCGACCTCTTGGAAGGAGGTTGACCGGGACGAGCACGGCCTGGAGGTGCCGCCCGTGGTGCCGCTGGTCAACCGGCCGCGCACCCTGAAGCCAGGCGGTGTCTCCGAGCTGGCGGACGTCATCCCGATCTCGGACGCGGCCTGCAAGGTGGCCACGGACATGATGGTGTCCGCCGAGTACCACGCGATGCCCAGAAGGGTCGCGTTCGGCGTCGACGAGAACGATTTCGTCGACGCGGATGGCAAAAAGGTGTCGGTGTGGTCCCGGCTGGCCGGCCGCATCTGGGCGACGACGAAGGGGAAGGGGGGCGAGGACGGCGCCGACGTGATCCAGTTCCCCGAGGCGAATCTGTCCAACTTCCACAGCACCATCGAGCTGCTCGCCCGCCTGGTGGCTGCGCTGTCCGGGCAGCCCGCCCACTTTTTGGGTTTGGACACGAACAATCCGCCCAGCGCCGACGCGATCCGCAGCGCTGAGACGCGGCTGGTGAAGCGTGCCGAGCGGCGGCAGCGCTGCTTCTCCGGCTCTTACGAGCGGATGAACCAGCTGATCCTGCGGATCCGGGACGGCGAATGGGACCCGCGGGCGACGCGTCTGGAGACGCTGTGGCGGGATCCGTCGACGCCGACGTTCGCGCAGAAGGCGGACGCGGTCACGAAGCTGGTGCAGGTGGGCCTCTTGCCCATCGAGCAGGGCCGCGAGGACCTCGGTTACACGGCGGTGCAGCGGGAGCGGATGCGGCAGATGGACGGCGACGCTCTCCAGCGGGCCCTCGGCGGCGACTTGGCCGCCGGGTACGGGCCGAAGCCGGGGGACGGCGTCCCGCAGCCGGGAGCGTAGGCCGTGGTCGACGCAGCGCTGCGCGCGATCGCGCTGGAGCAGTACCGGCGGCAGCAGGTCATCGTCCGACAGGCCGTCAACCGCGTACAGGCGGTGTGGCGGCAGATCAGCCGGTCGGATATCGGCGGCTCGTGGGAGCAGCTGGCGCCGCTCCTGGTGGGCGCCGTGGCCGATGCGCAGCTCCAGGCGGCGCGGCTGGCGGACCCGTACCTGGACC
>NZ_JBHWLY010000152.1:0-1605 GCF_042730435.1 Nocardioides sp. NPDC059952
GTGTCGAGACCAACACGGTCCCATCGAGCGCGGAGGTGACCGTGTTGGTCTCGACACGCTCGCTGGCGCTCGCGGCTCGACCAGCGGGGTGAGTCAGTCGTCGGCGATGGCGGCGTCGATCTTCTTCCTGGCGCCGTCGAGCCACTCCTGGCACAGGGTGGCCAGCTTCTCGCCACGCTCCCACAGAGCCAGGGACTCCTCGAGAGTGATGCCGCCGGTCTCGAGCTTGCGGACGACCTCGACCAGCTCCTCGCGGGCCTGCTCATAGGACAGGTTCTTGTCGTCATCAGTCATCGGCTACATCCTTGGTGGGCTCAGTTTTCTCGATCGAGGTGATGGTTGTCGTCAGGCGGCCGTCGGCGAGGCGGATGCTGACCGCGGCGCCCTCGGTGGCGTCGGCGACGCTGGTGAGCACGTGTCCGTCGGCATCCTGGGCGACGGCGTACCCCCGTCTCAGCGTCTCCAGGGGTGAGAGCGCGCGAGCGCGGGCACGATGGTGGCCGATGTCGTCGGCGGCCCGGTCGAGGGCATGGCCGACGGTGCGGCGGGCGCGGTCGCGCAGCGAGGTGACCTCGTCGCGCCGGGCGTCGATCAGCGAGCGCGGGTCGGCCAGCACCGGCCGCGAGCGCAACGCGTCCAGGAGCGTCTGCTCGCGGTGGATCAGCGCGGCGATCCCGCCGCGGAGCCGGTCGCGTCCGGTCGCGACGATCCGCTGCTCCTCGACCACGTCGGGTACGACGAGCTTGGCCGCATCGGTCGGGGTCGAGGCACGTACGTCGGCGGCAAGGTCCAGCAGCGGCGAGTCGGGCTCGTGGCCGATCGCGGAGACGACCGGGGTGCGAGCGGCGTGCACCGCGCGGATCAGGTGCTCGTCGGAGAACGGCAGCAGGTCCTCCACCGAACCACCGCCGCGGGCGATGACGATCACGTCGACCTCGGGGTCGCGGTCGAGCCGCTGCAGCTTCTCGACGACGTCGGCAGCGCTGCGGGCCCCCTGCATCGCGGCGTACGCCACCTCGAACCGCACCTGCGGCCACCGTCGCTTCGCGTTCTCGAGCACGTCCCGCTCGGCCGCGGAGTTGGCCGCGGTGAGGAGCCCGACCTTGGTCGGCAGGAAGGGGAGCGGCCGCTTGAGCTCGGCGGCGAAGAGCCCCTCGGCAGCCAGCAGCTGCCGGCGCTGCTCGAGCCGGGCGAGCAGCTCACCGAGCCCGACCGGACGGATGTCGCGGGCCTGCAGCGACAGGGTGCCGCGGTTGGCGTAGTAGGACGGCTTCGCGTGGATGATCACCGAGGCGCCCTCGACCAGCGGCGGACTGAGGCTGTCGAGCAGGAACCTGGTGCATGTCACGGGCACCGAGATGTCGGCCACCGAGTCGCGCAGGGTCAGGAAGACGGTCTGCATCCCCGGCCGCCGGCTCAGCTGGGCCACCTGCCCCTCCACCCAGACCGCACCGAGCTTGTCGATCCAGCCGCCGATCGCGTTCGCGATCTGCCGCACCGGAGCGGGCGACTCGGGGGAGGTGTCCAACGCCATGGCTGCCACCCTAATGCCGCCGAGTCGGCTCATCCTGACCCATATACCTTAGGTGTGTTGTTGTCTTTTGT
>NZ_JBHWLY010000153.1:0-1591 GCF_042730435.1 Nocardioides sp. NPDC059952
AACCCCTCTTGGATCGACGGCCTTCCCGTCGACGCCATGCGTGCGCGTCGCATCGACTCGCTGATGGTGATGAATAACGGCAGCCACCCACTCGGCGCCCGCACGGGCATCCTCCCCGGCTCGGGCGGTTTCACCGTCACGGTGTCCGGTACCACGATCACCGTAGGCACCGGCATTGCGAGCCTCTACTACGCCGAGCAGGGCGTCTACCGGGTCGCCATGACGTCCACGTCCAACCTGACCCTGGACGCGGCGCACGCGACACTGTCCCGCATCGACCTGGTGTACCTGCGCGTGTGGGACAACGCCGTCGACGGATCTGGGCAGGCCAAGGCTGACGTGGTGTACCTGCCGGGCACTCCGTCATCGACGCCGAGCGCGCCGACTCCGTCGGGAACCGTGATCTATATGCGGCTGGCGCACATCACGGTGCCGGCAGTCGGCGGCGGTTCCCCCAGCGTCAACAACACGGTCACGCCGGTGACAGTGGCGGCTGGCGGCATCGTGCCGGACGCCAGTGCCGCCGGCTTCTACGTCGGCCAGTACCGCGACAACGGTACGAACCTGCAACGCTGGACCGGTACGGCGTGGGAGACGATGCAGAAGGTCGACACCGTCGGCTGGACCACTCCAACGCTGGGCACCGGTTACGCGCAGGGCAACGCCACGAACGGGAACGGCAACGGGCCCATCCGGTACCGGACGTACGTCGACCGAGGCACCACGTACATTGAGTGGGACGGCGGCGCCAACCGCACTGCTGGCGCCCAGACCGTGAACATCCTGAATGCGGCCCTGGCTGCGGCGCTGCGGCCCACGTACCGGGCGACCGTCGTCGTCGCCCGCAACGTCACGAGCATCACCGGAGTCTCCAACTCCTCGTCCGTCGTCCACTCCATGCTCGTCAACTTCAACCCGGACGGGACCGTCAGCCTCGGCGGCCAGGACGCAGGCAACACGGAAGCGGTCTGGTTCACCCTGCGCGGCATCCGGTACCCGCTGTCGTGACCGCCGTCGAACTCGCCTGGTACGGCTGTGATCTGCGCACCGGCGGCATCGTGGAGGACCTGCCCTCGCTCAAACCGACCGGGGCCCTGTCCCGCAGGCTGGGAGCGCAGACCACGCTCCAGTTCGAGCTGGCACTGGACGGCGCCCCCGCTGACTGGGAATCGGCGACGGCACCAGGACGGTCTCTGATCGTGGCCGTCGACACCGCCACCGACATTCCCGTATGGGCGGGCGCCGCCCTGCCACGTGACGCCGGAAGCGCCAGCACCGCGCAGCTCGGGGCGGCCACCCTGGAGGCCTACCTCGACGCCCGCTACCCGGGCACGCAGACGATGCTCACCGTCGACCAGGCGACCGTCTGCGCGAACCTGTTCACGCCCGCGCTGGCGGGCGGCCCACCCCTCGTCATCGACGCCGTGCCGACCGGCACGGCCATCGACTACCTGACCAGCGACGGCGACGACAAGACCATCCTGTCCTGCCTCACCGAGGTGATGGGGCGGATCTCGGCGAGGATGTGCGTACGGTCGGGCTGATGGGCATTGGTCGGTTGAGTCACCGTCTCCACAACTGGGCTCCAGAG
>NZ_JBHWLY010000154.1:0-1538 GCF_042730435.1 Nocardioides sp. NPDC059952
GCGGCGAGACGCGACCCAGGCGGCCGTCTGGACGCCCGTGAGACCGCCGAAGGCAATGAGGCCGGCCGGGTCCATGCCCCACAGGCCTGGCATAGCGCCAAGCGTCCACACGAAGCCGCCGGCGGCCCAGGCCGCGGTGATCTTCCGCTCTCGCGCGGAGAGGAACTTCCTGCCCCGGAACTCGTCGGGCATGAGCACTGAGCCGCCGCCAACGGCCATCAGCGCGGTCAGTGCCAGCAGCGGCTGCGACGTCGCGGTCGACATCGCCAGCGCGGAGCCAGCCGCCGGCGTCAGGTTCCAGCGGTTGCGCCAGCTCCAGCTGGAGACCGCCTTGGAGGCGACGGCACCCTTCTGAGCGGCCGCGATCAGGCTGTCTCCAGGGCGCTTCTCAACGACGGCCGGCACACCCGAGCCAGGCTGTACGAGCGCGAGGTGACGGCCCGGCTGGCCAGCCTGGATCGCCGGTGCGCCGAACTGCGGGAGCTGCGGCACGCTGCAGTCCTGGTGGCCAGCCTGCACCGGGGACAGACCGTGCCCGGGCGCCCAGTGCTGGTGCGGAATCGCCGGCAGGTGACCCTGCGCAGCATGCTGACGAGCGGCCTTGGCCTTCTTCTCGGCCTCGCGCTCCCACACCTTCTTGACCATGGCTGTTCTTCCCCTCAGATGACTCGTCGTTGCTGCTGTGTCTTCTGGTGTCCCGGTCCGGTTCCGAACCGTGCTCGCCCTGTCGGCGAGAACCGGGACCGTGCGCCCGCAGCGCACGTTGTGTCTGCTCGAGGCAGACCTATGGGCTAGGCCTCGACGAAGCGGGACACGTCGCCGCTGGCGTCGCTAGCCGCGGCCATGTCGGCCAGCGCGCTGGCCTCGTCGACGGCCTGCTTGATCGCCTCCACGCCGGCCTCCAGGAGCTCGGTCGTGCCCAGCGCCTGGCCGCCCTCGGCGACCGTCGCAACAGCGGCGTTCAGGGGCCCGGTGCCCCAGTCAGCGCCGGCCCAACGATCGGCCAGGTTGTCGGCCCAAGCCTTGGCAGCCGCGATCGACTCGCCCAGCATCGCGATCAGCTGACCCGCAGCCTCGGCCTCGGCTCGCACCGCACCGATGTTGTCGAGCTCGCCGATAGACATCTCACTCATCAGGTTCATCCGTTCTCCGGCGAACGCCGGCATAGTGGTGTTGGTGGTGTTGCTAGGTGCTCCTGCCCCCTCAGCAGGAGCACCCCCGGCGGCGACCATGGCCGCCAAGTCCTTCGAGGGACGCGGGTAGGTCGTGGGGTCGTAGGTCTCGCCGCAAACCGGGCAGGTCCAGGTGCCACCGGTTCCAAAGTCGACCCGCGAGGAGAAGACGTACTTCGTGCCCTCGCGAGCAAACTCCGGGTCCAGCCCCTCGACGTCGCCGGCCAACTTCTTGTCAGCGCACCGGTTGCAGGCCGTCACCAGACGGGGACGCTCCCGGTCGTAGCCATAGAAGTCGATGTCGTGCACAACCCCGAGGTCGTAGCGGTCGCTGTCGCGCGGACTCATGTGGCGGACACCGTCGTG
>NZ_JBHWLY010000155.1:0-1462 GCF_042730435.1 Nocardioides sp. NPDC059952
GATAGCCAGCCTGTGATTATCGGGTCTGGTTGGCCTGGGGCCGACTGATGCAAGGGTTGGTGCCGGTCTCGGTCGTGGTGTGACTCATAGCCAGCCGGGCCCCGTCCTGTCGACGGGTGCCTTGAAATTGACGTGTCCGCCGCGGCCGGGGTCGGCGTCGGCCCTTGGATCCCACCGCGATGACTTGATCAGAAGCATGGCCCGCATCGGGAAGCAGCCCGGTGTGGTGCCTCGTCACAGTGCTGTTCTCGCGGTGACCCTTGTATCCCTGGGCCGACGCCGTCACGACGTCCACCAAGGAATAGGAGACATCGCAATGTCCATCGTGACAGACCCGTCCGTTGGCCCCTCAGCCACGCTCAGAGCCCTCGACGCGACGGTCGCCGACAGCTATCGGTTCGTCGTGGGTGTCGATACCCACGCTGCCGAGCATGTCTACGGCCTGATCGGCTGCCCGCATGGCCTGGCCCTCGACCTTCCGCAGGAGTTCCCGACCACCCAGGCCGGTATCGACCGGGCCATCAGATGGCTGGGCCGCCGCACCGGCGGCGACATCACCGCCACATTGGTGGTGGTCGAGGGCACCGGTTCCTACGGCGCGATCTTGGCCAGCCGCCTAGCCGACCTCGGCTACCGAGTCGTCGAGGCACCCACCCCCGCCCGCAACCGCGGCCAGGCCAAAAACGACGCCCTCGACGCCGCAGCGGTGGCACAACTTGCCCTAAGGATCCCCACCACAAGACTGCGTGATCGTCGTGGGGCCGGCCCCGACACGGCCACCCATGAAGCCCTTCAAGTCCTGCTGACCGCCCGCGAACAGGACAATGACGAGCGCACACGCGCGATCAACGCGCTCACCGCGCTGGTCCGCACCCACCAACTCGGGATCGACGCACGCCGTGCTCTGACCCGCACCCAGATCACCCAGATCGCGCACTGGCGCCCCCGAAGCGAACACGCCGGCCTGGCTACCGCACGAACCCGCGCAGTACGACTGGCCAAACAGATCCTCCTCCTCGCCAAGGACCTCGCCGCCAACCAACAGCAACTCCACGACCTAGTCACCACCCGAGCACCCGAACTCCTCGCCCTCCCCGGAGTCGGACCCGTCACCGCCGCGGTCGTCCTCACCGCCTGGTCCCATCCCGGACGAGTCCGCAACGAGGCCGCCTTCGCCGCCATCGCCGGCACCAGCCCGATCGAGGCATCCTCGGGAAACCGACACGAACTACGCCTCAACCGCGGCGGGGACCGCAGACTCAACTCCGCGATCACCACCATCGCGATGACCCGCATGCGCTGCGACGAACGCACCCGCACCTACACCCAACGCCGCCGCACCGAAGGCCTCACCACCCGCCGCATCCGCCGATGCCTCAAGCGCTACATCACCCGCGAGCTCTACCGCACCCTCAACACCATCCACCGCGAACCAGGAGCTTGACAGAACATAGAAGCGTCA
>NZ_JBHWLY010000156.1:0-1451 GCF_042730435.1 Nocardioides sp. NPDC059952
CGGGGCTCCAGGTACAGGCCGGTCGCCCGGTCGTAGCCGAGGGAGTCGAGCAGCGTGCCGTCGGGGCGGATGACCGGCGAGGTAACAACGCCCCGGAGGACGGGCAGGGGCCAGTCCTTCCGGCCGAGGATCGTGGAGCAGCTCTTGGGCATGAGCAGCTCGCGCTCTTCCTCCAGCTGCTCGGTGACCGGGTTTCGCTTCAGGGTGTAGCTGGTGAGGTGGTCGGCGAGGTAGGCGCGCAGGTTGTCGGTGCCCAGCTGCTGTACCACCGGGTCGTCGTTGTCGTCGCGGTACACCCAGCACGGCCCGCCGGACCGCTTGTACAGGTCGGGCAGACGGCCGTCGGCCATGAGTGCCAGGACGCCGTCAATGCCGTCGGCCTCGTTCGTGATGTCCAGCTCGGGACGGGACGACACAGAGCGCAGGTGGGGGCCGCCCTCGAATCCGCCCTCTTGGGGGTCGGGGGCGTGGTCGAGCGCCGAGGACCCGTCGGCGAAGTGCTGCGACTGCGCGGGCACGGAGGACAGGCGCCGGCGGGGCGGCTCGGTGCCGTACCCCTGGCGACGCAGCTCGGCGGCCGCGGCCTTGAAGTTGCCGCCGTGCTCCAGCAGCGTGTAGGCGCCGAACTTGCTGTAAGGCGTGTCGGCCTGGAACTCCGAGCCGGTGGCGAACACCCACAGGCGGTCTTTCTCCGGGTCGCGGCCAGTGGTGGCCTTGACGCTGCCGACGCCGTCGGCCCAGCCCCAGTAGGTGGTGTTGCCGCGCGTGATGATGGGCCGGAACGTGCCGCGCAGGATCTCGCCCCAGTCCGCGCGGGCCTCGTAGTCCTCGCCGGGCCGCAGGCCTCCGCCGGGCAGCGGCTCCGCCGCCTTGGGGGCCGTCTTCGGCGCCTCGGGCACGGGCATCTGGTCGACCATCCGGCAGATGTCCCGGATGGCGCCCATGGTGTCTGCGTCGAGGACGGGGATCGTGGCCGGCGAGCCTGCCACGCGGACGTAGGGACGGCCGGAGGCGTGGACGGCGGGGCCGGACGGCTCGACCAGGCCGTAACCGCCTTCACCGCGCGTCTCGATGAGGACGCGGACAATCTTCGTGTTGGGCTTCTCAGCGACCCGCTGACGCTCGTTGTCGTCCCACTCGTGTTCCTCGGCGAGTCGGGAGGCCAGCTTGCGGTTCGGCGGTACGGCGGCGCCGTCGAGGCGGACGCGGTAATGGCGGCCGCCGCTGGGCGACTCGGTCACCCAGCCGTTCAGGATCGCGGTCCAGGGCTCGCCGAGGCCGGAGGCCTCCATGATCTCGGTGACGTCGTTCAGCAGGCCCTCGCGGATGGCGAGGCCCTCGAACTCGATCAGCTCGACAGCACCGGATACGGCTCCGTAGACCACGGCGATGCCTCGCGGTCGGTCGCCGTCGAACCAGGCATCGTGTTCGGCGGGGGTGCTGCGGTTCAC
>NZ_JBHWLY010000157.1:0-1442 GCF_042730435.1 Nocardioides sp. NPDC059952
CCTGTATAGCGCGCGCGTCTCGCATGCATCGCGCATCACATGTGCCGCACGTCGTCGCACGACAGTTCTGAGGGCCTCCGGCATCAAGGGATTTCCCAACTCCCCGCAAGTCCCCGCGTCCCCGCAAAACCGCTGATCAGCGCCACCGCAGGACCGTGCGGGAGTCCCCGCAGGACTCCCGCCAAGTCCCCGCACTCCCCGCAACAGCCCAGCAACCGAACCGAGGTGAACCGTGAGCACCGCCACCGCTACCGCCGTACCGCAGACCTTCACACCCCGGCCCTACCAGGTCGACGCCATCGAGGCCCTGCGCAAGGGCTGGGCCGCCGGCACCAACCGGCTCGCCGTCGTCCTCCCGACCGGCGCCGGAAAGACCGTCGTCTTCTCCCACCTGGCACACCTGATGCTCGACACCCTCAACGGCGGCCGCGTCCTCGTGATCGCGCACCGCGAGGAGCTGATCGAGCAGGCCGCGGCCAAGCTGCTGGCCGTCGACCCGATGCTGCGGGTCGGCATCGTCAAGGCGCAGCGCGACGACCACGCGGACGCCGATGTAATCGTGGCGAGCGTCCAGACCCTGGCCGTGGCCAAGCGTCGCGAGGCCATCCGCGACATCGGCCTGGTCATCGTGGACGAGTGCCACCACGCCGCGGCCCGCACCTACATGGAGGTACTCGAACACTTCGGCGCCTGGCGCGGGGTTCCCGTCGCCGGGTTCACCGCCACGATGACCCGCACCGACGGCGGCCTGGCCGAGGTCTGGGAAGACGTCGTCTTCCGTCTCGACATCCTCGACATGATCGGCGACGGATACCTGTGCGACGTCCGCGGCAAGCGCATCACGGTCGACAGCCTGGACCTGGACAAGGTCCGGACCCGTGGCGGCGACCTGGTCGACGGGCAGCTGGGTAAGGCGCTGGAGGACTCGGGCGCGCTGGACGCCATCGCCAAGGCCTACGTCGACCACGCCGGGGACGTGCAGGTGCTCACCAACTGCATGGTCTTGACGGAAGGTTTCGACGCCCCGCACACGTCCTGCGCCGTCATCGCCCGCCCCACCAAGAGCCCGGGTCTCTACGTCCAGATGGCCGGCCGCGCCCTGCGCCCGGCACCCGGGAAACGGGATGCCCTGCTGCTCGACGTCATGGGCGCCTCGACCCGCCACAAGCTCGCGTCGATGGTCGACCTGACCGAGCGTGAGATCGGCCAGGCCGAGGAGGGCAAGACGCTCCGCCAGGTCGCCAAGGAGGCCGCGGCCGCCGAGAAGCGCAGGGTCCTGACCGCGCGGGTCGAGGCCGAAGAGTTCAACCTGTTCGGCTCGTCCGCGATCCGCTGGCTGCGCACCCCCGAGGGCACGTGGTTCATCCGCCTGACCGGCGCCATGTTCCTCTTCCTCCAGCGCGACCCCGGCACCCGGCTGTACCGAATGCGCCGCTGGACGG
>NZ_JBHWLY010000158.1:0-1407 GCF_042730435.1 Nocardioides sp. NPDC059952
GGAATCAACTGGTCTCACTCCTTGTCTGTGAGCCCGCTGTGCAGTGCAGATGATCAACGGAGCCTCCCGTAAGTCACGAGTCGGAAACATCCTCGTCCTGCACTTGACGCATTCGGACTCGAAGAGGCAGCCTGTCTCGATGTGAGCGCTCACATCTGTGATGTGACTCACCTGGAAACCGGCCTGTGCGCCGGTCTCCGGACCCCCCGACAGCGGCGCGTAGGCCTACCGACGCGGCCGTAGATGAAATGGAGCAGGTAAGTGCGCAAGGTACTCACCACGATCACCGCGGCAGCGCTTGCGCTCGGCCTCGCGGCATGCGGCGGCGACGGCGGCGAGGGCGGCGACAAGGGCACCGTCGGCGTAGCCATGCCGACCAAGTCCTCGGAGCGCTGGATCGCTGACGGCAACAACATCAAGAAGCAGCTCGAGGCCGAGGGCTACAAGGTCGACCTGCAGTACGCCGAGGACGACATCCCGACCCAGGTCTCCCAGGTCGAGAACATGGTCACCAAGGGCGTCGACGTCCTGGTGGTCGCGGCCATCGACGGCACCGCGCTCGGCGAGGTCCTCGAGACCGCCGACTCGCAGGAGATCCCGGTCATCAGCTACGACCGCCTCATCCGCGACACGAAGGCCGTCGACTACTACTCGACCTTCGACAACTTCCAGGTCGGCGTGCAGCAGGCGACCTCGCTCGTCGAGGGCCTGAAGGCCAAGGGCGAGGGCCCCTACAACGTCGAGCTCTTCGGCGGTTCGCCCGACGACAACAACGCCACCTTCTTCTGGGACGGCGCCATGTCGGTGCTCGAGCCGCTGATCAAGTCCGGCGAGATCGTCATCCCCTCCGGCCAGACGGACTTCAAGCAGGCCGCGATCCTGCGCTGGGACCCCGCCACCGCGCAGAAGCGCATGGAGGACATCCTCACCAAGACGTACGCCTCCACGAAGGTCCAGGGCGTCCTCTCGCCCTACGACGGCCTCTCGCTCGGCATCATCGCCGCGCTCAAGGGCAACGGCTACACCACCGCCGACCTCCCGGTCGTGACCGGCCAGGACGCCGAGGTGCAGTCGGTGAAGTCGATCAACGCCGGTGAGCAGTACTCCACGATCTTCAAGGACACCCGCGAGCTCGCCAAGGTGACCGTCGACATGATCGTCGCCGTCGGTGCGGGCGAGGAGCCCGAGGTCAACGACACCGAGACCTACGACAACGGCGAGAAGGTCGTTCCGTCCTACCTCCTCGACCCGGTCGTGGTCACCAAGGACGACGTCACCAAGGTGCTCGTCGACTCCGACTACTACACCGCCGACGAGATCAAGTAGCACCCCGTACGCGGCGTGGGGGCCGGGGCCCCCCGCCCCGGCCCCCCCCCGCCCCCCGGCCCCAAAAACGAACACCCAAAA
>NZ_JBHWLY010000159.1:0-1400 GCF_042730435.1 Nocardioides sp. NPDC059952
GCGCTGGGCGAGTCGGTCACCGAGGGCACCGTCACCCGCTGGCTCAAGCAGGTCGGCGACACGGTCGCCGTCGACGATGCTCTGCTCGAGGTCTCCACCGACAAGGTCGACACCGAGATCCCCTCGCCGGTCGCCGGCACCCTGCTCGAGATCAAGGTCGCCGAGGACGAGACCGTCGAGGTCGGCGCCGTGCTCGCGCTCGTCGGTGACGCCGGTGCCGCCCCAGCTGCCGAGCCCGCGCCCGCCGCCCCGGCCCCGGAGCCGACTCCCGAGCCGACTCCCGAGCCCGCTCCGGCCGCCGCCGCCGCCGCTCCCGCTCCGGCGCCTGCCGCTCCCGCTCCCGCTCCGGCTGCACCCGCTGCTCCGGCTGCTGCCGCTCCGGCTCCTGCTGCCCCGGCTCACGCCGCGCCGTCCACCGACGGCTCCCCGGCCATCCAGCCCGGTGGCTACGTGACCCCGCTCGTACGCAAGCTCGCGGCCCAGCACAACGTCGACCTCGACACCGTCGAGGGTTCGGGCGTCGGTGGCCGCATCCGCAAGGAGGACATCCTCCAGGCGGCCGCCGCGAAGTCGGCTCCGGCCGCCGCCCCGGCAGCAGCTGCTCCGGCGGCCTCGGCCGCTCCGGCCGCTTCCGCCGCCCCCGCGGCCCCGTCGCCGCTGCGTGGCACCACCGAGAAGATCTCGCGTCTGCGCAAGGTGATCGCCGAGCGGATGACCGAGTCGCTGCACACCGCGGCGCAGCTGACCCAGGTCATGGAGGTCGATGTCACCAACATCGCCCGCCTCCGTGAGGCCAACAAGGCCGGGTTCCTGCAGCGCGAGGGCGTGAAGCTGACCTACCTGCCGTTCTTCGCCAAGGCCGCGATCGACGCGCTCAAGGTGCACCCGAAGCTCAACGCCGGGATCGACATCGAGGCCGGCACGGTCACCTACTACGACCGCGAGAACATCGCCTTCGCCGTCGACACCCCGAAGGGTCTGCTGACCCCGGTGGTCAAGGACGCGGGCGACCTGTCGATCGCGGGTATCGCGAAGAAGATCGCGGACGTGGCCGACCGCACGCGCAACAACAAGATCACCCCGGACGAGCTCTCCGGCGGCACCTTCACGATCACCAACCTGGGTTCGTTCGGTGCGCTCTTCGACACCCCGATCATCAACCAGCCGCAGGTCGCCATCCTCGGCCCGGGTGCTGTCGTGAAGCGTCCGGTCGTCATCGACGACCCGGACCTCGGCGAGACGATCGCGGTGCGCTACATGGTCAACGTCGCGCTCACCTATGACCACCGCCTGGTCGACGGCGCCGACGCCGGCCGCTTCCTCCAGGACGTCAAGAAGCGCCTCGAGGCCGCTCAGTTCGAGATCTGAGCCTGTGACCCTGCGAGCGAAGCGAGCAGGGT
>NZ_JBHWLY010000160.1:0-1383 GCF_042730435.1 Nocardioides sp. NPDC059952
GAATAGCGTTGACACATTTTACTCACGCACAGAGGAAAATGTGATGAACCAGTATATTAAACGCACACAACGCGATTACTCTCTATCCTTTAAACTGGCTGTCGTCGAACAGGTCGAAAAAGGCGAGATGACATACCGCCAGGCGCAAGATCGCTACGGTATCCAAGGCAGCCAGACTGTCATGAACTGGCTGCGCAAATACGGTCAACTTGACTGGCGAACTTCTCCTTCCACCAGAACGTGCGGAGACAACATGCCCAAACTCCCCCTGACGCCCGAACAGCGTATTAAAGAACTTGAGCAGCAACTGGCTGAATCTGAAGTCAAAGCCCAGTTCTTCGAAGCTGTCGTCAAAGTGATGAACACCGACTTTGGCGCCACGCTGACAAAAAAGCAGCTAACCGCCTTATCGCGCAAACACAAGTACCGGGACTCACAGTAACGCGGGCCTGCCGATGGATGGGCATCAGCCGACAAGCGTGGTATCAGTCCCTGCAGCGTGAAGCAGGCAAAGAGGAGCAGGCCCGGCATCTCGTCGAACAGGTGACGGCCATCCGCTTGCACCAACCCCGACTGGGGACACGTAAGCTGCATCACCTGTTGCGGCAACACCCCGAACCGGCGTTGCATGTGGGCCGTGACCGGTTGTTCAGTATCCTGCGCTGCGCGCGGTTACTGGTGATGCCTAAACGGGCGTATCACAAGACGACGCACAGCCATCATCGTTTTTATCGCCATCCCAACCTGCTAAAAGCGGGAGACAATCAAGTAATAGCCAGCCGTCCGGAACAGGTATGGGTGGCGGATATCACCTACCTGCCGCTGAGAACGGGGACGGCGTATGTCAGCCTGGTAACGGATGCCTGGTCGAGAAAAATCGTGGGATATCACGTGCATGACAGTCTGCATACCCGGCATGTCGCCTGCGCGTTCAAAATGGCACTGGCCGGCAGACGCACGGCGTTGCCGTTGGTGCATCACTCGGACAGGGGTATCCAGTACTGCTCGCAGGAATATCAGGCGTTACATCAGCAGTATGGCGTCATCTGCTCGATGACGGACGGGTATGACTGTTATCAGAACGCGCTGGCGGAACGGATAAACGGGATACTCAAAACGGAATACCTGCTCGGCAGGCCAGAAGATATCGCGCAGGCAAGAAAGATGGTCAGGGAGTCGGTGAACCTCTACAACACGCGGCGGCCGCACTTGTCGCTGAAATACAAAACGCCCGATGAGGTTCATCGGGCGTTATCCGGTTGAAAAGTGTCAACCTATATCAGGACTAGTCATCTTAAATTTTTATATCTCCTGTCAATTTAAGGCCTACAGTCAATAGGCTTATTAAATCATTAAGCGACCGTCTTCGCATTATTCCTATTT
>NZ_JBHWLY010000161.1:0-1355 GCF_042730435.1 Nocardioides sp. NPDC059952
GCGTTAGAACGAGCCGACTCGGCGGTGATTTCGGTCAGGACGCGCCGACTCGGCGATCTAGTTGACGGCTACGTGCACGTGGTCGTAGTGGTTCGCCGTGGGGTCGCCGCGATCCTCCATGGGGCGCCAGCCCTCGTCGGCTCGGACCGGGGTCCAGATGCGCTGGTACCAGATGATGTCGTAGATGTTGAGCGCCGCGGCGTGCTCCTGGACGAAGGCGGCGATGGCGTCACCGAGCTCCTTGTCGTCGGTCATGAAGTCCAGCGCCTTGCCGTCGATGTGCTCGCCGTGCGGGTCGTAGCCGTAGGTGGTGCCGGAGGCGACCGCCGGGAACGCGTTGCAGACGGCGCGGTAGAGGTCGACCGCATCGGCGACCAGGCCGTCCTCGACAGAGGCGTCTCCGCAGGCGGAGAAGTCCAGTCCCGCCGGGGCCTCCTCGGACGGCGTCGGAGAAGGCGTCGGAGTAGGGGTGGGCTCGGGCGGAAGCTCGGGCTTGGTCTTGCCGAGGTTGCCCTCGGGGATCCACACCGGGTTGCCCTCCAGGACGATCTCCTGGCGACCACCCTCGTCGCGGCCGGTGTAGTAGACCGCGCGCCCGAGCTTCAGCTCGCCGAGCTCCTTGGCACGCTTCCCGTAGGAGGCATAGACGGTGACGTCGTCCTGGACATATCGCAGCACCGCCTTCTGCGAACCGCCGCTGACTGACGTCGGCCGCTCGATCAGCGACTCGATCGTCGCGACCTCACTGAGCGCACTGGTCGCCGCCCCTCCCCCACGCTCGCCGCTGCGGCTGACCGTCGCCTCCCGGCCGGTGACCTCGCGGCGGTCGCTCGACATCCGGGTGTCCTCACGGGTCGTCGGCAGCGCCGGGATCTTCGCAGCCGCCTTGGCCTCGGCCTCGATGCGCCGATCGGCCGGCGACGGCAACCGGAGGCCGGACTTCTCCTCCACCTCGGAGATCACGACGCCGGGGTTCGCCGCGGCCGCCCCGGCGGCTATCGCCCCGCTGGTCGCGAACGTGACGATCCCGGCGGTCGCCACGGCGTTCTTGGTTCTACGGACAGCTCGATAATCGCCTCTGTGGCTGGTGGCCACTGCGCAATCCTTCGCTCGACAATGTGGGGGTATCGCCCGAGAGCACCCTTCGCCACTTCCGCTGAAGCTGGGTCGTGAGCCCGGGCACAGCGCCTGAGTCAATCACACACCTGCAGGGGTATCCCACGGTGATCCGGAGACTTTGCGAAGTTGTTGATCGTCCGGCCGACCGAAAAGCGCAGGTCGGGCCCGGGGTCGGGTACCCCGGGCGGCCCCTGTTCGAGGCCAATGGCGGCAGGTAGTGGGGAGGGGGCCGAGGG
>NZ_JBHWLY010000162.1:0-1322 GCF_042730435.1 Nocardioides sp. NPDC059952
GGCCATGCCCAGCCCCGCGGCCGCCGCGAACCCGGTCACGCCGGGCAACTTCACCGGCTACGGCTTCGACCAGTGCCAGGCACCGTCCCAGACGGCGATGGACCGTTGGTGGCAGCACTCCAAGTTCGGCGCGGTCGGCATCTACATCGCCGGCAACTCGCGTGGCTGCCGCAACCAGACCAACCTCAGCGCGACCTGGGTGCGCAAGCAGCAGGCCCGTGGCTGGCGGCTGCTGCCGATCACGCTCGGGCCGCAGGCCCCGTGCAACCCGCACTTCCCGCGCTACCGCGACGACCCGCGGATCAGCGCGCGCTCCACCGACCAGTACGCCACCGCCAAGCGCCAGGGCGTCAACCAGGCCAACGCGACCGTCGACGCCGCCAAGCGCTACGGCATCGCCGCCGGAAGCACGATGTTCTACGACCTCGAGGGGTTCGACATCGGCAACCAGCGCTGCCGTGAGTCGGCGATGTGGTTCGTCTCGGCCTGGAGCCACCGGATCAAGAAGCTCGGCTACCGCCCGGGGCTGTATTCGAGCGCGTCGTCGGGGATCAAGGCGATGTACGCCGTCTGGCACGCGCAGCCGCGCGGGTTCGTCTACCCCGCGGACCTGTGGATCGCCGACTGGGACGGTCGCGCCGGCACCTCGACCAAGTACATCCCCGACAAGCCCTGGAGCCCCCACCGCCGCGTCAAGCAGTACCGCGGCCCGCACAAGGAGACCCATGGCGGCACCACCATCGAGATCGACTCCAACTACGTCGACCTCGGCCGCGGCTCCTACGCCCGCCCGGTGACCCACTGCGGCGGCGTCCCGGTCAGCTTCACCTCGTATCCCGACCTGAAGCCGCGCACCAGCTCCTACACCCCGTCGCCGATCTACACGAAGGCGCTCGAGTGCATCCTCCGTGAGCGCGGGAACTTCGGCGGTCCCATCGACGGGACGTACGACGCAGGGCTGGTGCGGTCGATCAACGCCTGGCAGCGCTCGCACGGGCTGACCGTGCGGAAGACGTGGACCAAGGGTGCCTGGAAGACGCTGTGGGCGGCCAACAGCCGACCGCTCCTCAAGCGCGGCTCCTCCGGCGAGACCGTCCGCGACCTCCAGCGCGCACTCAGCGCCACCTCCGCACCCGAGCGCCCGAAGATCACCGGCGTCCTCGACTGGAACACCCAGGTCGCCCTCGTCGCCTACCAGAAGCGCCTCGGCCGCACCGCCAACGGCATGGCCACCGAGGTGACCTGGTACGACCTGGCCCACGGCCGCTGAGCTGGAGTTGTGAAGCTGAGAGTGACCTATAGACCACTCTCAGCTTCACCAC
>NZ_JBHWLY010000163.1:0-1290 GCF_042730435.1 Nocardioides sp. NPDC059952
GCATAGGCCCGGACACGAACACAGTTGGCGGGAACGTTGTCGGCTACGGAACGCAGATCGAATTGGCCGACACACCGCAGGGCTTCTTCATCCCGACCGGAGCACAGCCAGTGGTTGGTGGATTCAACCCCACCGCCGACCCCAACGAGCACTTCCTGGACGAGATCTGGTTCATCGAGCGCAAGGTCTCAGAGACGAAGGAAGTGGTCGAGTTCGAGCTGACCACGGCCATCGACCTCAACGGCGAGCAGCTGCCGGGGCGGCAGGTCATTGCTGGCGTGTGCGGCTGGCTGATCCGTGGTGGCTATCGCGGCCCGTTCTGTGGCTACACCGGGCCGGCCGTGGCAGACGCCAACGACGTGCCGACCACCGACCCGTCGCGCGACCAGTGCGGGGGCAGGGTAAGGAGCTGCAAGCTGCGCTTCGGCGCCGACAAACCGCTCCCCTATGGCGGGTTCCCAGCCGCAGGCCTGCTGCGCACCTGATCACAGCCACCATCAAGCATCCATCCAGCCCGCCATGTGCGGGCTTTTTCATGGGCGAGACCATGCAACAGAGCACCCTGCAGGCCATCCAGGCGCACGCCGTGGCCGAGTACCCGCGCGAGTGCTGCGGGCTCATTGTGGCTACGGCCGACGGTGAGGTCTTCATTGCCTGCCGCAACGTGGCCACCACGCCCAGCGAGCACTTCCGCCTGCCCGCCGAGGACTATGCCGATGCGGAGGACCAGGGCGAGGTCCTGGCCGTCGTGCACAGCCATCCGAACGCCCCGGCCACGGCATCGGATGCCGACCGGGTCATGTGCGAAGCCAGCGGCCTGCCGTGGCACATCGTGAGCGTGGGGCAGTGCACCGGTTCCGACCCGGAATGCGGCGACCTCCAGACCATCGAGCCGTGCGGCTACGAGGCGCCGCTGGTCGGCCGCCAGTTCGCCCACGGCATCCTCGACTGCTACAGCCTGGTGCGCGACTTCTGCGCCCGGGAGATGGGCATCCAGCTCAGCCAGTACGAGCGCGAGGACGAGTGGTGGGAGAAGGGCCAGGACCTCTACAGCCTGGACCGCCTGCGTGCGGAAGGGTTCGAGCTGATCGACGGCGAGCCGCAGCGCGGCGACATGGTGCTGATGCAGATCCGCTCGCCGGTGCCGAACCACGCCGGCGTCTACCTGGGCGACGGTCAGATGCTGCACCACATGCACGGCCGCCTGTCGGAGAAGGTGGTCTACGGCGGCATTTGGTCCGAACGAACCCGCCACATCGTCCGTCACCGGGAGGCGACGCATGGCTGAGC
>NZ_JBHWLY010000164.1:0-1258 GCF_042730435.1 Nocardioides sp. NPDC059952
GCTCGGCCTAACGTTCCAATAGGCCACAACTGGCTGCCCGGATCTGATGTCAACGACGGCCGCCCGCGACCGGTCGGTAGCGACTCAGAGCTTGCCGTCGTCCTCCTCGCCGGCGCCGACTTCGGCACTGAGATCGAGGACAAGGTCTAGTGCTGCAAGAAGAACTCGGAGATGTTCTTCGCGAAGCAGGTCCAGTACCTGAGGTACCGGAAATCGGACCGCAGCCGTTTCGCTCCAGGGGCGAAGATGTATCTCAGGCGGCGTCCCCTGCCAGGTGAGTTTCGAGGGTGTCCTCCGCGGCCCGTTCACCAGCGCTTAGACCGGCCGAACGACCTGCTCAACGTCCTAGAGACGGACCCGAAGTTCGACTGCTCGATGTTCGTCGACAGGGCCGGTCAGCGGAAGTATCCGTCCAGTGACCCTCGGTCACGTGGTGCGCGTCACCGAAGGGTTCATGTGAGGACTTTCGATCTGCTGGCGGCCTCATGACCCCCCTACATGAAGTGCCTGTCACCAACCTCGTGAGCTGAGCATCCGACATGAAGCAGCAGGTCAGGGCCACTTAGGCGCTTTTATGCGTGTGCGTGATTCCGTTGGCATTGTGGCGGCTCCGCTCGCGCTGCGTAGGCTTCTCCCTGACCGGCAGCACCGGAGTCCGAACGAGGCCCTTCGAGGACGAGTTCGACGCCGACCGCGCCAACGGGTTTCCGGTCGCCGTGTAGTCCGACAGCCCTCGAACACCTGGAGGCAAAAAAACAGCGGTCCCCTGCGCCAACAGGGGACCGCCTGTGTAGTCCGACAGCCCTCGCCCGACCGAGTTGGATCTCAAGTACAAGGAGAAGAACCATCAAAGACGTTCCCGAGCCTAAGCTCCGCGACGGCCTGCCGTCGAGCGGGCTCACGCGACAAATGGCGCATTACGAAGCTTGTGCGACATTCATTCCGGCTCCGTTCGACAGGCGAGCGCAGGGTGTCACGTACGGGGTGACGGGCCGATGACCCTGTTCACGATCGTCGCGATGTCCCTCGCGGGCGTCGCCGTGTACTGGGCGTACAAGAACCCGAAGCTGGGTGCGTCGCTCCTGGTTGGTGCCGGGATTCTTGCCGCGGTCTATCTGATCGGACAGCAGGATGCCTCGCAGGCTCCGCTTCAGGCGCCGGCGCCTGCCGCGTCCTCTTCTGTTCCGGCGGTAGCAGGCCCGCCCCCCAGCCCGTCCGTCAGTTCAAGCGGTCAGGCCCCCTCCGCGCGGCCGGAGGT
>NZ_JBHWLY010000165.1:0-1239 GCF_042730435.1 Nocardioides sp. NPDC059952
ATGTTGCCGCTCTTGTCCACCAGTCGGCCCCAGAAGTAGAACCGGGCACCGGCGGCCAGGCCGTCGAGCTGGTAGCGGTTCTGCGGGTAGGCGAAGTCGGCGAACTTCGTGGCGCTGGCGCGATCGGGCCCTGCACTGCGCCAGATCTCAGTCCGCTCGGTATCAGTCGCCCCGGCCGGGAAGCCCCACGCCAGTCGGATGCCGAACACCACCGGCGTGGCCGTCAGCGAGGTCAGTGCCGGCGGCGGCTCCGTCTTGCCCTTGATATCGGTCAGCATGCTCAGCGACGGCTGCGAGACCGCGTTGAGCGCGTTGACCGCGCGCACCCTGGCCAGGTACTTACCGGCGTAGATGCCCCGGACCTCGCAGCTAGTGGTCCCTACCCGGCCCGCACGAACCCAGTTCAGATCGTCCCGGCGCCATTCCACGTCGTAGGCAATCGCCTTGTCGGCAGCGTCCCACTCGATGGTCAGCACCGGCGTAGCGATGCCTTGGTCGATCACCACATGGGAGGACATGCGCACGTTGGCCGGCGGCGGCTGCACGCTGGGCGGAATAACGCTGATCGGAGGCGGCTCCAAGCGCGTGCCGTCATCGATGGCAGCGAACTTGTCCGGGCGATGCTGCAGCGCCGTGATGCGGTAGGTGAGCCCCTCCTCCTCGGCGATGCCCAGTACCCGGAACTGCTGCAGCACCAGGTCGGTGGACTCGGTCGCCCAGATCGACTGCGCCACAGGCACCGCGCTCCAGGGCGCCGAAACGGTCACCACCCGGGTGGTCGGGTTGACCGCGTTAATGGTGCGCGCTTCGGTCTTGCCGCTGGGCAGGGTGGCGCGCAGGACATCACCCACGGCCATGGTTGGCGGCACCACGTCCAGGGTCAGGTTGTTGGCCGTTGCCGCGCTGATGCGACCGGAGTTCCGGCGGCCGGCGCGGTTGGCGTCGGCCACCTGGATCACGTCACCGGGCATGCAGTTCAACGCGTCCAAGCCCACGGCGAAGGTGACCGTCTCCGTCTCCAGGTTCTCGCTGTAGAGGATGTGGTTGCCCACCCGCTGCGCCTGCGACTTCGAATGGCAGCCGAGCGCGGTGACCTCGATCTGGTTCACGCCATAACGGGCGATGCCATCGTGCAGCTGCACCGGCTCAACCTTCTGCCGGCCGAAGTCGTCCGGGTCGGTCCAGGACACCAGCGCCACGGTGTGGCGGACCTTGCGCGCGCTTCCCTCGTAGGTGAAC
>NZ_JBHWLY010000166.1:0-1222 GCF_042730435.1 Nocardioides sp. NPDC059952
CAGCCCTCGGTGTGGCAGACCAGCTGGCAGTCGACGTCCGGCGTCTCATACGCCTCGGCACTCATAGCACTCCCAAATGGGCGGTCAGGACGCGATGACCATCCAGTGAACGGTCACGGCCGGTGTGACAGTCGCGCGGGTGATCCAGAGTTTGATGCTGGCGTTGGTGATGTCGGTGACGCCGACGCCAGAGACGCCGTTGTTGAGGTTGTTGGTGCCCACGGACGAGTCGATGGCCGTCGCGTAGGCCCGCAGGTTCGTACCCGTGATGTTCAGCCCGGCAACGGTGAGGCTCGTGGGCGCATTGGCAGCGGACGGGGTGATGGTGGCGGTGCCGGTGACGATGTTGCTGGCCGTGAGCACCCCCTGCACGGACGCGCGGGGGTTGGTGCCACCGGGGCCGGACTCCAGGGCAAGCAGGGCCCTGCGGTCCCCGGCTTCCACCGCCCCTGACGCGAGGGTCAGGACGGAGGACTGGGCCGTGTCGTAGTCGACGCTCGCCGGGACCGCCACCAGGCCGTCCTCGACCGGACGGAATGTGAGGCGGCCGTCGCTGAGCCGGGCGGACTGCCTGCCGCCGCGGGTCCACAGCCCGGCACCGCCGCCGCCGTCCGTCCCGAGCTCGGCGAGGACCGTCCCGTCCCCGGCGTACAGCCGCAGCGTTCCGACGGCCGCCGACGACAGCCGCCGCGCGGCCCGCAACTCTCTGACTTGCCGCTCCAGATCCTGGACCCGGCGGGCCAGACTCGTCGCGTCGGCGGGTAGCTGGTCCAGTTGGCGTGGCATTCAGCCCTCCTCTACCAGGATCGGCCGGACCCGGTCCGCGCCCGGCTCCAACTCCCACGCCCAGCAGCGGGCCACCACGTCGGCGCCGGCCGGATGTCGCCTTGAGGACTCGATGCTCAGCCGGATCGAGTCGCCCAGTGCCCAGTCCCTGCCGAGCCGCGGGCACGCGGAGGCAACCCCTTGAATGCTCCACACCTGCGCGCCCTGCGCCATCAGCGCGAGTTCCTTGGCCGCGTTGCCGTCCAGCTGGTCCGGGTCGGTGACCCCTGTTGCGGGGGTGAAGCGGTATTCCCAGATCGGCCAGCCGCCCGCGATGAGTTGCGTCGCTTCCCGCGGCGGTGAGGTGAGCCGGTCCGGTCCTTCGCCCTCACCGCGGGCGATAACACGGGTCGCGCCCTTGCCCCGCTCGTAGGACTCGCTCAGCGTGTACTCGGCC
>NZ_JBHWLY010000167.1:0-1203 GCF_042730435.1 Nocardioides sp. NPDC059952
GCCCGACGCTCGGTCAGGCCGACGTCGACAGCTACGAAGCCTGGCAAAGGAAGTGCGGGTACAGCGGGGCTGCGGCGGCATGGCCGCCCGGCCCGACCACCTGGAACAAGCTCCAAGTCCCCAAGTCCTGATGGAAGGGAAGCCCATGAACCAGCCGATCCACCTGCCCGGCTCCGAGACCGTCGTGAAGAACGCCGGCACCTACGGCCGCGACCTCCTCGAACGCGTCCTCTCCACGTCCCTCCAGGCGGCCATCGGCGGCATCGTCATCACCCAGCCGCTCGACGGCAGCATGTGGTACGCGGCCGGGGCCGGTGGTGTCGGTGCCGTCCTCGCCCTCGGCAAGGGCCTCGTCGCCCGCGGTCGGGACGTCACCAACAGCGCGTCGCTGGCCAAGGGCGTCTGATGTCGGCCGCGGCGGTCCGGCGGCTCACTCGACGACTGCCGCGGCGCCCTGCTCACCCCTCACTGCACCATCGGAGGTCCTGCGTGGACGCTGCGCAGCTCGGCGCCGTCGGAGCCATCGCCGTCGGGCTCGCATCCGCGGTCGGCGCACTGATTGGGCAGCGGGGCGCGAATAGGGCCTCGCAGTCCGGCGCCGTCCTCGGCGGCTACTCGACACTCGTCGACAACCTGCAAGAGGAACGCGACAAGTTGCGCGACCGGCTCGTCGAAAACGAACGGCAGCTCGCCGCCGCCTACGCCGAACTCGCCAGCGAACGCGCCGACAAGACGGCACTACAGCGGCAGATCACCGAACTCAGCAGTGAGAACACGCGGCTGCGCGCACAGATCGTCGAGCTGGGAGGACACCCCACGTGAACACACGTCGCCACGCGAGGCCGCTCCACGTACAGCGATGGCGATTCCTCGCGGTCGCAGCCGTGCTACTCGTGCTGTCGGGTGCGGTAGTCCTCGTGTGGCTCCGCATCGACGCGGGAGACCGCCGGGCGGATGACCTCGCCGCAGAGGCGGACCTGCGCGGGGACGCCGTGGCCACGCTGGCGACGGATGTGCGGGTGCTGCGCTCGCAGATCAAAGCAGGCGGGGGGACGCCGGCCGCGCCGGACCCGTCGCGAGCGGTAGACGATCTGCCCGCACGCGCCCTGGTGCCTGTGCCGGTCCCTGGCCCGGCTGGGCCTCGCGGTCCGCAGGGCGAGCCGGGACGGCCGGGTGCGACGGGCCCTCCCGGCTCGCCAGGCT
>NZ_JBHWLY010000168.1:0-1194 GCF_042730435.1 Nocardioides sp. NPDC059952
CTCCCAGCCGGGGCGCGTGGACATGGTCGCGTGGTTCAGAGCGCGGATCGCTTCGGCGGCGTCGTCGGCGAGCTGGGCGGGGGTCTTGGTCTCCATGGTGTCCTCCGTGGTGGGGCCGGGGCCGACGGTATCGGCCCCGGTGGTGGTGGGGTGGTCAGGCGGCGGTAGTGGTCTCGGACTCGACTCGCCACACCCACCGGTCGCCGTCGGCGGCGGCGCGGCCGGCGGCGTCGGCCAGGGCGCGGGCGAGGGCCGACGCCCGCGGCTTGAGGTGCCGGGTCCGGGAGACCGTGAGCAGCTGCTCGGAGACGAGCGCGGCTTCGGCAGCAGGGAAGGTTCGGGGCTTCGGGAACTCCAGGGCGTCGACCAGTGAGGCCACGGCCTTCCGGTCGTTGTACGGCACGGAGGTCTGGACCCAGGACGCGAGGGCGGCAACCTCCTTGCGGAGGTGGTGGTCCTGCCCGAAGAAGTCGGCTCCGTGCGAGACGACCAGGCTCGGTGCCGCGTCGTGGATGGCGGGTCGGCGGGTCATGCTGCGGCTCCCATCCGGTGGGCGAGGTCGGCGAGCTGGGTGGCGGCCGCGAGGATCAACCGGACCTCAGGTGTGCCGTCGGTCAGGAGTCGGTCGGGTCCGGGCGCCGGCGGGACCGGCGCGGGGGCCGGGACCGGGCGGCGGCGCAGGGCCACCGCCAGGACCGCGAGGGCAACCACCACGGTGGCGAGGTAGGCGAGGGCGATCACGAGCCCACCGCCTCAGACGTCGTGACGCGCTTCCAGGCCGCCCGGAGCCGGGTCTCCCCGGCGCTGTGGCCCGCCCTGCGGAAGGCGAGGGCGAGGGCGTTGTACGACATCGGCGGGTTGGTGCTGGCCCGGAGCTCCGCGACGATCGCGTCGATCTGGTCGTCCGTCAGGGCGGGTGCCTCGATGGCGGCCAGTTCTTCGAAGGAGCCCCAGACGGGGAGCTGCCAGCGGGGCTGTGACGCGTCCTGTGACGCGGGTGCGACGCGCTCTGTCACGCAGGTCAGAGCCCTACCGGTGCCGTCGCCCTGCCGGACTCCGTCCAGCTCCGACCAGGCGCCGGAGAGCCTCCTGGCCGCCTTGGCCTGTGCCTCCGCGACGCGCTTCCCGGCGCCCGTCACGGCGTCGAGGCGGGTATCCTCGGTGCCCGCCTCGGCACGGAGTTCGGCGCGGGCG
>NZ_JBHWLY010000169.1:0-1191 GCF_042730435.1 Nocardioides sp. NPDC059952
CTATACAGGGGAGCGGGCCGAGTCCCCGCAAGTCCCCGCATCCCCGCATCCATGCAGGTCGCCCCGCATGCGGGGACCTGGCGAAGTCCCCGCACAGGTCCCCGCGAAGTCCCCGCACTCCCCGCAGGACGGCCGGTCACGACTCGTGCCCGCCGGTGCCGCGGTCGGCGTGGACCTCGACGCGCCACAGGTTCTGCTTCCTGTGGCTGTCGACGACCATCACGACCTTGTGGGTGCCGAAGTAGCGGCCAGCACGGGCCTTCAGCCAGATGCCCAACTGGTTCGCGCTCGGCGGCTCGTCGCCCTTGCGCGGCACGTGGGTGGGCAGTCCCTTGATGACAGCCCCCGTGGTCAGAGGCTCGCTGCCGTAGCTCTGCCGCCACATCTCCAGGAAGAGCGCCCACTCCTGCAGTTCGTCGTCCTGGTCGCGCGCCTCGTTGCGGTCGGCCATCCAGCCCTCGACGCCGAGGAAGTCGAGCAGGCCGGCCATGGTGCTGGCCCACTCGCTGTAGTCGCCTTTGCGGACGCGGACCTGGGGCGTCCCCGCGGCGACCCAGGCCCGGACGAGGGTGACGAGGGCGGCGACCAAGGTGGAAGCGTTGTGGCGCAGCCAGGGCCGGAGGTCGCCGACGGTGAAGTTGTCGCGCTGGTCAGGGTCGGGGCAGTCGGGGTCCAGGCGAACCCAGAGGACGCGACGGCCGTTGTCCCCGCCGGTGCGGAGGGCGTTGCCGGTGACGATCCAGAGGCGATCGTTCGGCATGGTCACCTTGGACGTGGCGCCCAGGACCCGGTCACCCCAGACCTCGGAGGTCAGCAGGGCGGACAGGACGGGCGACTTGATGATGCAGCCGTTCGGCAGGTTGTCGAGGACGACGACGGGCTGCCCGGTGCCGTACAGCTGCGTGGTGATGCTCTTCCGCAACTCGGTGTCGTTCTCGGGCCAGGCCGTGTCCGCGATGCCGTAGCAGTGCCGGAAGATGTCCTTCAGCAGGCTCTTGCCGGACCCGGCGGCCGTCGCGGTGAGCACGAACATCGGTGTCGGCCCGTGGAAGTAGGGCCGCAAGATCGGCGTCAGCAGCGCGCCCAGGTAGTGCGCGCGGTCGCTGGCCGCGACCCAGGGGAAGTCCTTCAGCACCTGGTCGAGGACGATGCTTTTGGCCCTGTCGAGGCTGTCCCGCGTCACCTGGGGGG
>NZ_JBHWLY010000170.1:0-1183 GCF_042730435.1 Nocardioides sp. NPDC059952
CGGTGCGCACAGTACGGATTCTGATACCGCCACTTGGCGCACGCTGCCAGCCTCCTGTCGACCGCGCTTGTGCGGATATAAAGGGGACTTGCGATGGACAGCGACAACAGCTGCGACCGGGATGCCTGCCTCGGCAGGGATCACGTCGCGACGGTGGCACTGACGCTGCTGCTGGGGGGCAGCGTGATCGCTCTGGTCGGTCAGCACACCGCCGCGCAGGCGGGACCGGCCATCGTACTGAGCCTGCTGGTGGCCGCGCTGGGCACCGTGCCCCTGCTGTGCTGTCTGCACGTCCTGAACCAGCAACTGTCCGTCGATGGCCTGCAGGGTCTGCTGCGCGCGGGATGGGGCAGGGTATCCGCCGGCCTGCTGGGTGGCATGTTGCTGCTGGAGCTGGTGGTGACCAGTGCCGGCGCGGCGCAATCCATGGCCAGTCATCTGCGCGTGTTCCTGCTCCGCTGCGGTATCGATGCCGGCAACGCGATGCCGGATCAGCTGGCGGCGGTCTTCGGCCTGCTTCTGCTGGGCGTGGTCGGGTTGCTGCCGCCACGTCGTTTGGTGTTGGTTGCCTGTGCGCTGCTGACGATGAAGATCGGCATCGGCCTGCTCCTGCTGGCCCTGGCGGCGCGTTACGTGCACTACGCACTTTGGATTCCATGGTTGCCGGAAGCAACGGCGCCTTATCGTTTCGGACTGGGTGGGGTGCTGGCGGCAAGCGTACCGCTGCTCGGTGTGTTCGCCAGTGTTGGCCTTGCACTGGGGTTTCCCGGCATGGGCCGGCAGGAGAGGGCACGACAGCCGCTGCTGCTGGCGGGCATGCTGCTGCTGGCCATGCTGCTGCTCATCGTGCTGGCCGCGCTGCAGGCAGGCCTGGTGGAGTTCCCTGCATTGGCCAGTACGCGACCGTTGTCGGTGGCGCTGCAGCAGCACCAGCAGCTGCACTGGATGATGCCGTTGCTGCCATTGGCCGGTGCGGCAGGGTTGGCTGCGTTGCTGCTGGTCTTGATGAGGGTGGCCGTGCGCCTGGCGATGCAGCTGTGGCCTGCGGCCAGCCATGCAGCGCCAGGATTGCGGGCGCGACTGGCGTGCGCCGCTGTGGTGTTGTTGGCGGCGATGCTGGCGCTGGTGCTGCCCGTCGGTGCGCTGCCGGTGCTGCCTGGCCCGGCAACCCTGCTGGTGATGG
>NZ_JBHWLY010000171.1:0-1177 GCF_042730435.1 Nocardioides sp. NPDC059952
GCCGATTGTTCCTGCGCGATGAGTGCTCTTCTCGCGTCTGGTAGTCGGACGAGTCTGAGGTGTCTTTGTGCGAGTTGCTCCGCTCCGGACCCAAGGCGGCACCGCACCCGATCAGCACCCGGGCGTTCTCCCCGGCCGACGTCATCGCCCTCCCTGACCGCCCGGTCTGGCAGCGGTCGGCCAAGGCGCCGGCGCCTGTCCCGGCCCCGGCGTCCGAGCCGCTGCGTCTGGTGAAGGACGCCGCCCCCGCGGCTGCCGTCCCGCAGGACCTGACCGACAACCAGAAGGCCGTGCTTCAGGCCGCGATCGACGGCACGTCGACCAACGCCGCCATCGCCAAGGCGACCGGCATCAACCCCGGCTCGGTCACCCGCGCGGTCGACGCGCTGGTCAAGCGCGGGCTCCTCGCCAAGGACGGCACGACGATCCGTACGGAGGTCGCCGCATGAGCGCCAACCTCGCCCAGGCCGTGGCCGACGCCCGCGCGGCGGAGACCAACACCGAGCAGATCGCGCAGATCCTCGCCGTGGTCCAGGCCGTACAGGCGGCCACCCCCGCCCCGGCCGCGCACGCCGCCTGCAGCTGCTCGACGCAGAAGGCCAGCGGATCGTCCGCCGGGAAGGTCGCCGCGTGGATCGCGGGCGGTGCCGCCTGCGCCTGCGTCCTGGTCGGCCTGTTCCTCGCGGTCGCCCTGGTCGCCGTCGCCGTGACGGTCGGCGGCTGCGTGTCGTACCTGCTCATCCGCGAGATCCGGAAGGGGAAGTGACCATGCCCAAGCGCAACTACACCGCCGCACCGGCGGTCGCCATGACCGCCGTGTCCATGGTCCTCACCCTGGCCGTGGTCGTGATGTGGCTCGGGGACTCGATGCCGTGGCCCGTCGCCCTGGTCGTCGGACTCGGCATCGACGGCGGCTGGCTCGCGACCCTCGCGTACGACCGGCGCCTGGCCGCTCAGGGTGACCACAACACCACGGTCACCGTGGTCGGGTGGGCGTTCGGCGCGGTCGCGACCGGCGTCCTGGTCGCCCACGCGCTCACCGCCGACGGATCCGCCGGCGCATGGCTCGCCGTCGCCTGGCTGCCGATCGCGGCCAAGGCCTTGTGGCTCGTGCACGGTCTCTGGGAGCGGACCGCGCTCACCAAGACCGCCCACGACCGGATCGCCACGATCCAGC
>NZ_JBHWLY010000172.1:0-1136 GCF_042730435.1 Nocardioides sp. NPDC059952
GTTTTTTTTTATACCCCCCCGCGCCACCCCCGGCGGCCGGTGAGACCCGGCGTTGCCCGGGCGGTGGGGGGGGCAAACCGCGTGGAGATCGAGCGCGCGCCGGGCCGCGCTTGCGCGGCCGTGACTGCGGGTCGAGATCCAGCTATGGCCGGCGTGCCCGGATCGCGTAGAGCAACGGGATCCGGGGCGCCTGCTCGGGCAGCCTGAACCAGCCGTCCTCCCCCGCCACCATCGACGGGAAGCGGGGCCACGGCAGCCGCTGGTCCTCACGGACGACCTCGATCCGCAGGCCCGCCCCCGCGAGCGCGGTGACGACCTCGCCGACCCCGTGACGCCATTCGTACGCCGTCGTGGCGCTGCTCAGGGCCGGGCCGTCGGTGTAGGTGTGGGTCGAGTCCTTCGCGATCGCACCCCGGCCCGAGAGGTAGTCGTGGTGCAGCTCGAGGGAGTCCTCCAGCCCCGGCTCCGGCACCTCGCCCAGAGCGTCCAGGAGCGGGTGGAACTCGGCCAGGTAGAGGAACCCGCCGGGCTTGAGCAGATCGTGGACGACCCGCGCCCACAGCTCGATGTCGGGTAGGTAGCAGACCGCGCCCTTGCCGGTGTAGACGACGTCGAACCGGCCGGCGCCCAGGACCTCGACGGCGTCGTGGACGTCGGCCTCGTGGTAGTCGACGGCAAGCCCGCGCTCGGCGGCGATCCGGCGCGCTGCGGCCACCGCCTCGGCCGAGATGTCCAGTCCGTACGTCACCGCACCCCTCTGCGCGAACGCGACCGTCTCGGTGCCGAGATGACACTGCAGATGCACGACCTCGCGGCCGACGAGGTCGCCGAGGTCGGTCCACTCGTAGTCGGCGAACCACGACTCGGCCGGTCGGGACCCGTCGATGCCGTAGAACGCGCTGGCGACGTGGACGGGTGTCCGGGCGTCCCAGTTGGCTCGGTTGGCCTCGATCTGGCGGGTGCTTTCGGCGTCGAGAGTCATGCGACCACAGTGCCACGTACGCAGTAGGGCCGGTCCCCGGTCGGGACCGGCCCAACGGCGTAAGAACAGGCTGTCAGCCGGCCCAGCTCGGCATGTCGGTGTCCAGGTCCGCCGGCGGCGCCGCGAATGTAACGTCCACGCCGTGCGTGGTGAG
>NZ_JBHWLY010000173.1:0-1135 GCF_042730435.1 Nocardioides sp. NPDC059952
GTCTGCAGCAGCCCTTCGGCGACCTCCAGGAACGGAAGAATGTCACGCCCATGGTTGTCCACGGCGACGACCTCACCCTCGAGCCCATGCGCCACCAGGGCCTGCCGCACCGGCTCCGCCTGGTGTGCCGGGGTGGTCACCACGATTGTCCAGTCCAGTGCCGCTTCGCGCAGCGCGGACAGGACGTCCGGCAGCGTTTCCAGATACCAGGCATGGAGATGCACTGCCGGTTTCCGAAGCAGTGCCGGAGCAGGCACGAGTGCATCGCGGGTGGCTTGCAGCCAGGCATGACCCAGCCGTGCATCCGGTTCCAGCACGGCGCCCTCTGCCCATTCGTTCCAAGCGTTGATGAACACCATCCGCTGGCTCGCTGGCGCCGGGGCCAGGCGTTCATGGATCGTGGTACGCAGCCAGTCCCGGTAGCCGCGTGGGGATGCATGCAGGTAGACGCGGCCCCGGCCGGAGCGGCGCGCTTCGTTGTCCCAGCCCGGGTTCACGCCCGGGTAAAGCGGATAGTCCGGCAGCGGGCGGGCTGCGATTTCTGCAGCCAGTTCGCGCCAGTCGCGTACATCGCCATTGAAGGCCGGATTGAGCAGCCACTGCTGCGCCGACAACGAACGCGGGTTGCTCATGTTCGGCGGGAACTCTACTCCCGCATCGAACCCGATGTCGCGTGGATCCGGGCGCTCGAAGCCCTGCACGTACGCCAGGTGGATCTCGCCGACGCCATTGTCGCGGCACCAGCGGCGCCAACGTTCGGCGGTCGCCCGGGCGTCGGGCAGCAGGTGCGGGCGATAGACCAGCAGCATCGGCCGGCCCTCGACCTTCAAGGCACGGCGGTCGCGCAGGTAGGGCGCGACATGCGCGATGAAGGCCAGATCGTCCTCGGCGCTGTGCTGCTGGCCGATCAGGATGTCCTCGTCGCGGCCATCCCAGCGTCGTGCCCAGTTCTCGTTGGCCCAGCACAGGCAGAACGGCAGGTCGATGCTGTCGTCGGCCAGCCACTGGTGCAGCGGATCCTCCATCAGGGTGCGGCCGCTGAACCAGTAGTAATAGAAGCAGAACGCGCCGATGCCGTACTCAGCTGCGAGGCGCGCCTGGTCCCGCATCACCTGAGGATTGCGCAGGTCGTAGA
>NZ_JBHWLY010000174.1:0-1108 GCF_042730435.1 Nocardioides sp. NPDC059952
GTCCACCAGCGCTCGCAGCAGGCGGCAGCCAGCGCCGCGTCGACCACCTCGCCCGTGATGGGCCGGAGGCCGCAGGGGCGGGCGGCCCGCTCGGCGCGCACCGCGGACGCGCGGCGCTCGTTGGCGGCGACGTACTCTCGGCCCGCGGCGACGGCCAGCAGCAGGGAGACACCGAACAGGCCGATGGCGTACCACCAGGCGTCTGCGCGGGCGCTGGTGACGGAGCAGTGGCCGGCGAGGGCGGCGGCGGCCAGGTACAGCCATCGCAGGGCGCGGTCGGGGAGGGTCACGGCTGGGCTCCGTTCTGCTGGGCCTCAGTGAGGTTGCTGTCGGGCATCTGTCCGCGGCGCGCTCTGGCGTCGGCTTCGGCCATCCGCTTCAGTGCCCGCTCGATGACCACCGCCCGCACCTGCCCCGCGTACACGGTGGCGAGGAGATGCTCCGACCGAGGGGTGAGGACCTCGCGGGCGGTGGGACGACGCTGCGGGCTCACCGGACAGCCCTCTCGGTCAGCCGCTTGAGCGCATCGTCGACGGTGAAGCCGTTCACGGTGACGAGGGGCGCCTGATCCCTGGCGAGCTTCAGCGCGGTGTCGAGGTCGAAGCGGTGAGCGTCCAGCCACTCGTCCTCGCGCTCGGAGGGGCGCATCTCGTACTCCCAAGTGCCGTCGGAGCCGAGGCACTGGGAGTGCCGCTTGACGGCCCACCGGCCATGGCCGCGGTATTCGACGGTGATCTCGAAGACGTGGGAGTCGATGCCGTCCTCGGGCAGGCAGTTCACGCTGTACTTGGAGGCCTGCACGATCGGCTCGCCGGGCTTCGGCAGCTCGGCTGGCGGCTGCTCGTCGGCCCACACGATCCGCGTCGCGCCGTTGTGCCCGTGGATGGCCACCGCGTCGCTCAGGCGGTCCCAGTGGACGGTTGACGGGCGGTCGCCTATCCAGCGCAGGGTTACGGTCCCATCGGGCCACAGGACGCCGTCGGCGATGTGGCCGGTGCCGGAGACGCCGCTCACGTCGTGGTCGCGTTGGAGACGAAAGAGACGGGGCTGGGTGGTCATGGTCTGTGTTCCTCCGTGGTGTGATGGGCGGGAGGCCGCCCCTGAATCC
>NZ_JBHWLY010000175.1:0-1099 GCF_042730435.1 Nocardioides sp. NPDC059952
CGACTCGACGTCTCCGGCCTCGCCGCCGAGGACCATCGTGGGCCGGGTGAGGATCCCGCCGGCGGCCATGGCCTTCCCGCCCTGCTGCACCCACTGCCGGACGAAGACGTCCTTGTTCGCGGACGGCAGGCTGCTGATCTGGGCGGTCATCTTCGGGACCAGGGCGCGGATGGTGGCCACGTCCAGGCCCGCCGCGATCAGGTCGGCGAAGCCTCGGCCGTTGCCGCCGCGCAGCGTGGTCAGCAGGGTCAGCGCGTTCGCGAGGTCCTCGCCGGTGAGCGTGGACTGCGCCGTGCCGACCGCCTTGTTCGCTGTCGCAGCGGCCTTGCTGTCGCTGGCGGCCTGGTGGGCGAGCGTCATGGCGTTGGCGTCGC
The DNA here is from genome assembly GCF_042730435.1 of Nocardioides sp. NPDC059952. Lineage (NCBI taxonomy): Bacteria > Bacillati > Actinomycetota > Actinomycetes > Propionibacteriales > Nocardioidaceae > Nocardioides > Nocardioides sp. NPDC059952. Next base: position 375 of record NZ_JBHWLY010000175.1, read on the forward strand.
CCTGCGCGGCGAGGGCCTGGGCGAGATCGCCGAAGCCCTGCGCGGCCAGCTTCTGGAGGTCGGCCGCGAATTGCTGGCTCTCCTTGGTTGACGCGCCGAGCTGCTTGGTGAAGTCAGCCAGGGTCGCCTTCGCCAGCTCGCCCGTCTTCTGGAGCTTGGACACAATCGACTTGAACTGCTTGTCGCTCGCACCCGCCAGAGCGTTGACCAGGGCGTAGCCTTCCTCGCCCATGCCCTCCAGCATCGCCTGGAGTTCCCTGCCGCCCCGCTTGCCGATCTTGTCGAGGTTCTTCCGCCACAACTCCGTCGCGGCCACGGACTTGTTGAGCTGCAGCTCGTAGCCCTTCAGGTTGAAGGCGGTCGGTGCCTTGGCGCCCTTCTTCAACCCCAGAGCCGCGTCGGCCTCGTACACCTTCCTCCGCGCCGCCGCGACGTCCTTGGACTTGGCCCCAGCCGCGTCCTGGGCCTTCTTCGTCCGGGCCGCCGCGGCGTTGTTCGACTTCGCTGCGTTGTACCGGGCATTCGCGAGCTGCTTCTCGGCTGCGGCGAGCTGCTTCGCGGTGTGCTTGCCCCTGCGGACATCCGCCAGGTGCTTCTCCGCCTGCGCGACCTTGCGGGCGGAGTCCTTCCTGGTCTGCGCTTCCTTCTTCTGCGCTTCCTTGTACGCCTTCGACCCGGCCGCGGCCTTCTTCTGGGCCTCGGCGAGGTCAGCCCACGCCTTGCGC
>NZ_JBHWLY010000176.1:0-1094 GCF_042730435.1 Nocardioides sp. NPDC059952
CTGCGCACACAGATCCAGCGGGGCGAGCTGCAGCCAGGAGACCGGTTGCCAGGCATCGAGACGCTGGCCGAGCGCTACTCGGTGAACCGTCAGACTGCGCGCCAGGCGTTGAACCAGCTCAAGGCTGAGGGCCTAGCCGAGTCTCCGGGCGGCCGTGCCGGAACGATCGTGCGCCAGCGTCCAACGACGCGGCTCGTGCGGTCCCGCAACATCGAGCGTGACCACCTGGGCTACTACTCCGGACCAACCGTCCAACACTGGCGCACCATTCAGGGCCTCGGTCTCGCCATCGACACCCGCCCCGTACCGGCGGATGTCGCGGAACTGCTGGGCATCACTCCCGGGACTCTGGTCCTACTCCGCGAGCGCGCCAACGGCGATCCGGAGCAGCCGCAGTACCGCCAGCTCGCCGCATCCTGGTTCCACCCCGACATCGTCGAGGACGTGCCGGTCCTCGCCGGCGGCACCGGCCTCGGCGGCTCGTATGACCGCATTGAGGAGTGGGCCCAGCAACCACTGCAGTGGGAAGAGGAGGTCACCGCGGCTACACCGAACCCGGCTGAGGCTGAGACGTTGCTCCTGCCTCCTGGCGTGCCAATGCTGCGAATCCTGCGGGTTGCCTCTCTCGGACGCGGTAGTAAGGCCCGCGTGGTGGAGGTGCAGGACATCCGAATGTCCGGCGAGCTGTTCAGCGTCAGGTATCCGCTACAACGTCGCGGCGCGGCTCGATGGCCTGTGCAGCCCTCAACCGGCGACTACTACTCGGCAGGATCTCAGCCCTAAATCCCCGCCCCGGAGAATCGAACACTCATCCGATACGTTCCGGTATAGGCCCCTCGTGAGGCACTCTGCCCACGCAGTGCCCCACAGTCGCCGGTGTCACTAGCGTCCGAACCCCCGTTGTACCGACAGGAGATCACCCCATGGCCGGTGAAGAGGTATGGCTCACAGTGCCCGAGATCGCGCGTCGCTTCCGCATCTCGACTCGGACCGCGTACCGCTGGGCAAACAGCGGCCGCGGGCTGCGGGTCCTTCGAACGGGCCCGACGGGCCGGGGAATCCGCGTCCACCGTGGAGACCTCGAACGTATGGAG
>NZ_JBHWLY010000177.1:0-1074 GCF_042730435.1 Nocardioides sp. NPDC059952
CCCGGGGACGGCGGAGGGGCCGGCCAGTCGGACGGCACCCACACCCACAGCTGGAGGCACCTATGACCACGACCCACAGCGGACCGAGCAAGGGCGAGAAGTTCGCGTCCGCCGCCGGGAACTTCGTCGGCGCCGCGACCGGCGGGTTCGTCCCCCCGATCAACGTCACCGTCAACAACACCAAGACCTCGGGTAGCAAGGGCATCCCGGCGGCCCGGGCACACGGAGAGAGCCTGCTCCCCGCCCCGGAGTTCGCGTCCCCCGCGCAGATCCGGGTCTACTGCAACACCCTCCGCGCGGCCGCCGTGTCCCTCTCCTTCGAGGTGGCGATGGCGGCGGAGATCCTCAAGGCCGTGCTGGCCACCGTCCCGGACCCCGAGGGCCGCATGGGCGGCTCCAAGATCCGCGCATTCAAGGTCGCCCGGAAGATGCAGCGCGCCGCCGACGAGCTGCGCGACGCCGCCAAGCTCGCCGCCGCCACCTACGCCGCGTTCCAGGCGGAGTACGAGGGCGAGTTGAACGCCCACCGGCACAAGGCCCGCCAGCCGCAGCGGCCGCGCATGACCTGGGGCCAGCAGTGAGCCGCCACCACCACGACGACGACCAGGACGAGAGGGCCGGAGCGATGACGAACCACCACCCCGCCGCCATCACGACGACGACCAGGGGCGGCGTCGGCGCCTACCTGCTGAACCGGGCCAAGCCGCACCTTCCGCCGTGGCTCGGCCGCGGCGCGGTCGGCCTCGCCGGGGGCGGCGCGCACCTGATGTGGGCCAACTCGGCGGGCGCCGGGGTCGGCCTCACCCTGTCCGCGGTCGCGCTCACCGGGGCGACCTGGTGGGCCGGCCGGGAGACCAGCACGCAGCGGCGCCTGCACTCGGCCAACACCGTGGCGGCCGGGTCGGCGTGGATGACCGGGGCCGCCCTCGCCGGGCCGCTGACCGGCATCCTCCCCGACGCCTACCTCATGGGCGGCGCCGTCCTCGCCCTGAGCTGGAACGTCCGGATGCTGCTCCGCACGTCGGACGGCACGGCCCCGGCCGGGTCCGCCGACAAGTCGCTGCTGGAGAAGGT
>NZ_JBHWLY010000178.1:0-1066 GCF_042730435.1 Nocardioides sp. NPDC059952
GCCGAGTCGGCCCGTCATGACGAGCCGACTCGGCATCGGTTCGCGTCAGAACGAGCCGACTCGGCTGGTCAGCTGGTGCCGAGGTCGGCCAGGATCGCCAGCGCGCGGGTGAGCAGGGGGCTCTCGTCGCCGGCGCGGGTCGCGGCGACGAGCTCGACGCCGGGGGTTCCCGAGAGCGGCACGTAGACGACGTTCGGGACGGCCAGGGCCGCGGTGGGTTCGGGGACGATGGCGATCCCGAGGCCGGCGGCCACGAAGGTGACCAGGGTGGAGGTCTCGGCGACCTCGTGGGCGATGTGGGTGTCGATCCCGGCCTCGTCGAAGAGGCTCTGGATCATCGCGTTCATCGCCGAGCGGCCGCTGCCGGCGTGGATGACAAGGTCCTCCCCGTCGAGGTCGGCGACACGTACGCGACGACGGGCCGCGAACCGGTGGTCCTTCGGCATCGCCACCAGGAGCGCCTCCTGGCGCAGGTGGGTGATCGAAAGGGCGGTGCCCCCGGATCTGTCCGTGGGTAGCGGGCGGAGCAGGCCAAGGTCGAGGGTCCCGTCGGCGAGCGCCGCGGCCTGGTCCGGCGAGAGCATCTCGCCCCGGAACCCGAACTCCACCTCAGGCAGCTCTGCGCGCAGGGTGCGGGCGAGCTCGGGGAGCAGCGAGTACGTCGCCGACCCGACGCACCCGATCAGGAGCCGTCCGCGCCGCCCCGAGGCGATGCTGGCCGCCTCGTGTGCGGCGGCGTCGACGGCGCCGAGGATCTCCCGCGCCCGTTCCAGGTACGCAGCCCCGGCCGGGGTCAGGTCGACCCGTCGCGTCGTCCGGGTAAGCAGGGTCAGCCCGAGCTCGGCCTCGAGCTGGCGGATCTGCTGCGACAGCGGCGGCTGCGCCATGTGGAGCCGCTCGGCCGCCCGGCCGAAGTGGCGCTCCTCGGCGACCGCGACGAAGTAGCGAAGATGGCGCAGCTCCATGCACTCATACTCGCAGAGTCTTAGTCGGCCGGTGGCAATCCGGCCGAGCCGTCAGTTCTGGTGTGCCGAGAAGGTAGTTGTGGGCGACGAAACTGTAGTTC
>NZ_JBHWLY010000179.1:0-1042 GCF_042730435.1 Nocardioides sp. NPDC059952
GACCTGCCGCCCGAGCTCCAGCACACCGTGACCCTGATGACAGGCATCGGCGGTGCCGCAGGCCTCGCCGTCGCCGGGTTCCTGCTGCTGCTGCCGCGGATCGCTGCCACCCGCACCGCGCTGACTGAGTTGGGCATCACCGCAGCCCGGACCCGGGCGCTCATGATGGGCCTCGGACGGCTGAGCGTTGTGGTCGCTGGCCTGGCCGCCATCTCCTGGGGCGTCGAGAAGCTGGAGGCCCAGTTCCGGGACGCCCCGCCCAACATCACGGCCATGGGTAACGCCCTGCTGAACTTCGCCAAGACGGGGAAGGCAGCGGGCGAGCTGGTCAAGACGTTCGGGCAGGACCTGGACGGGTTCGGCGAGGCCGTCGCACGCATCGCCCACCCGAGCGCCCTCAACCGGATCGGCGACAGCCTCTACACGATCACCCACCTCGGGTCGGACTCTGCCGGCCTGGACGATGCCCGCGACAAGCTGCACGCCGTCGACGAGGCCCTGCGGAGTCTCGTCGACGGTGGTGCGCCGGACGTGGCGGCGCAGGCCTTCAACCGTCTGGCCAAGGAGGCTGAGGCGCAGGGCACGAGCACGGAGAAGCTGCGCACTCTGCTGCCCGGCTACGCGGACGCCCTGACTGCGACCGACACGCAGACCAAGCTGTCGGCCGACTCGCAGGCCGAGTTGGCGAAGCAGCTCGGTATGTCGGCTGACGAGATGGCGGACCAGCGCAGCGAGGCGGAGAAGCTGAGCGACGCCCTCAACAAGCTGAACGGCACGGCGATCTCCACGGCCGAGCGTGAGATCTCCTTCCGGCAGTCGCTGGCCGACCTGACCAAGACGGTCAAGGAGAACGGCAAGTCGCTGGACGTCACCAGCGAGAAGGGCCGGAAGGTAAAGGGCGCATTCCTCGACGCGGCCAAGGCCGCGCAGGAGCACGCCCAGGCTGTCGCCGAGCAGAAGAACAGCCAGGCGGCCGGGCAGAAGGTCCTGGAGAAGGACATCAGCCTGCTCAGGAAGCAGATGGCTGCCGCTGGCTTCAGCC
>NZ_JBHWLY010000180.1:0-1031 GCF_042730435.1 Nocardioides sp. NPDC059952
AGGAGTAGCCATCTGTACGGGGCTCAATCACGTACTGCCACCGCGATCCTCCGATGCTCACCTCTCCCCAGGCATCGCGGACACAAGTAGCGGCAGCCAAGGGCTCCTGACTGGACGAGAAAGCTGCTGCAGGTCCAGTACTTCGCATGCCGCCAACGGATGTGCAGGCAGCCAGCAGCAGAAGTGTGATCCCGGCTGTTGCCATCCCGAGAGGTTGAGTCATTCCGTGCATGCGGCAGCTCCATTGCAAGTGCGGACCTGTGACGCAATCATGAGAAGGCTACAACAGTGTAGTCGTGAGGTCGGTCTGCTGCCGGCAGTGATCTCGCCCAAGGCAAGGGAGCCGATAGGGCCGTGGGTGAGGGCGGAGCAGTAGTAGATGCAGCCCAGTGCTTGGGCGGAATGGCCCCAAGCCGGTCCTATTCACTTCATAAGCCATTGATTGAACGCGCAGAGAAATCCCCGCCCTAAGGGGAGGGGCGCCCGTTCGAATCGGGCTGGGCTACCGGACTCAGGGCGTTGGAACAGGTTCCGTCTGGTGGCGCCGGTTCGGCGCATCCCCGCCGCACAGAGACTCGACGCACTGCAAGAGGCCGCGATCGCGGCTGCCTGATGCCGCACATGTTGGCCATGAGATGAGATCAGGGCGCTTCTCGCAAGCGCGCTGCATCTGCTGAAAACAGCGTACATTGAGCGAACATCCGTTCTCGTCACATGGAGGAACGGATATGCGGAATCGGATGCTGATGATCTTGTTGATGGGCAGTCTCGCTGGCTGTTCTCCCAGCGAGGAGGAGCTTGAAACAGAGAAGACTGAGGCAATCAGAGCCGCAGTTGAGGCGGGTGTTCGCAAGGCATTGAAGGATCCTGATTCGGCAAGGATCACGGTCCGCCAAGTATTCGCACTCTATGACGGTACGGTCGCTTGCGGAACTGTGAATGCAAAGAACAGCTTCGGCGGCTATACGGGCGAGATGAAATTCGACATCGGCATCAACCCTGATGGAAGCCCCGCCGCGCCAACCATTGCG
>NZ_JBHWLY010000181.1:0-1030 GCF_042730435.1 Nocardioides sp. NPDC059952
ACTTTGCCATAAAGGCTCGTCTCGGTGCTCGGTCTTAGAGGATCCCGGATTTGCCAAAGATCCAAACCTACCGCCTTTCCCCAGGACAACCAACGCCTGGTACACCTAACCTTCTCCGTCCCTCCATCGCACTTACGCGAGGTGCAGGAATATTAACCTGCTTCCCATCGACTACGACTTTCGTCCTCGCCTTAGGGGCCGACTCACCCTGCGCCGATTAACGTTGCGCAAGGAAACCTTGGGCTTTCGGCGTGCGGGTTTTTCACCCGCATTATCGTTACTCATGTCAGCATTCGCACTTCCGATACCTCCAGCAGACTTCTCAATCCACCTTCAACGGCTTACGGAACGCTCCTCTACCGCGCATACAAAGTATGCACCCCAAGCTTCGGTTCACTGCTTAGCCCCGTTAAATCTTCCCCGCAGACCGACTCGACCAGTGAGCTATTACGCTTTCTTTAAAGGGTGGCTGCTTCTAAGCCAACCTCCTGGCTGTCTGTGCCTTTCCACATGGTTTTCCACTTAGCAGTGAATTTGGGACCTTAGCTGTGGGTCTGGGTTGTTTCCCTTTTCACGACGGACGTTAGCACCCGCCGTGTGTCTCCCATACAGTCCGTCTCGGTATTCGGAGTTTGCAATGGTTTGGTAAGTCGCGATGACCCCCTAGCCATAACAGTGCTCTACCCCCGAGAGGATACATATGAGGCGCTACCTAAATAGCTTTCGAGGAGAACCAGCTATCTCCGGGTTCGATTAGCTTTTCACTCCTAATCACACCTCATCCCCTACCTTTGCAACGGGAGTGGGTTCGGGCCTCCAGTGCGTGTTACCGCACCTTCACCCTGGGCATGACTAGATCACCCGGTTTCGGGTCTACTGCCCGCGACTATGCGCCCTTATCAGACTCGGTTTCCCTTCGCCTCCCCTATACGGTTAAGCTTGCCACGAACAGTAAGTCGCTGACCCATTATACAAAAGGTACGCAGTCACTCCTTGCGGAGCTCCTACTGCTTGTACGCACACGGTTTCA
>NZ_JBHWLY010000182.1:0-1030 GCF_042730435.1 Nocardioides sp. NPDC059952
GCTCCAGTGCGCCCCTGCTCAGTGTGCCGGTCACGGCGACGTCGACCTGGTAGGCGGGAACCCAGTCATAGCGGCGTTGCACCGTAACGGGCGCGGTCACTGTACGCAGGTCGTCGAACGGCGAAGGGCCATCGATACGCGCACGCCATTGCTGCCCCAGGCCGCTGCCACCCAGCAGCAGGCCGTGAGCGTCCATTTCGAACACTGCATGTGAGCCTGCGAACCACTGCTGGCGGCCTCCATCGATGTAGCCCAACACCGCCACTGCGGTGAGGTCAGGAGTTTCTACCTGCATCTGTGGGAAGCGGTTGTTGGCCACGCCTTCTGCGGTCGCCTGTGCCGGGCGATGGGTGATCAGCCGGAAGGTGTCCACTGTGGAACGGCTGCCGGTGGTGCACCCGGTGAGCAGCAGGGCGGCGACGATGACCATCAACACCGCGCCATGGGCCCGATGTGCTGGGCAGTGGCAAGCCGCATCCATGCGAGCCATGTCAGTTGTCCTTGATTTCGGTTCCGGTACGCGCCGCGTTGTACAGGATATTGGTGAAGGGCAGCAGCTGATTTACGAAGCGGTTCCAACGGCTGACGCCGGCTGCGCCGACAAATACCACGTCGCCCGGCTGCAGATGGAACTGGCTGCCGGCAGCAAATGCGGTCGGCGAGCGCGCCTCCAGCTGATAGACCATCGACGGCTCCTGCTGCAGGTCCGTGCTGCCGCGGATGACATACACGGCGTTGCCGTTTGCGGTCTGTTGAAGCAGGCCGCGAGCACGGCCCAGTGCCTGGTTCAGCGAGACATCGCCCGTACGGAAGCTGTAGGCGCCAGGCTGATTGACTTCGCCCACCACGAAGATCTCTTTGCGATCCAGATAAGGGACGAAGATGGAGTCGCCATCCTTGAGGAGCAATTGGCGGCCGCCAAACTCGCGGGCCAGGGTTTCCAGATTGATCGTGTAAGTGGTGCCTTCCCGGCTGAGCTGGATGCCGGACAAGTCGGCCTGCTGGTTGTCCAGTCCGGACTGGCTGATCG
>NZ_JBHWLY010000183.1:0-1022 GCF_042730435.1 Nocardioides sp. NPDC059952
GCGATGACGGCCTTGACGGACTCGGCCTCGATGCGGGCCTGGGCGGGGTCGTAGACGCCGCAGGGCAGGTCGCAGTGGGCCGAGACCTCGATGGTCGGGGCGAAGAGACGCACGTGTGTTTCCTCTCGGTGGTGGTGGTGGGAAGACCGTCGGGGCTGACGGTCAGGAAGCCTTCTCGGGCAGGATGCGATCGAGCGGGAGGGTGCTGACGGAGTCGCCGAGCGACCAGTAGTGCCGGTTGTGATGGAGGAGCGGCTCCGCGTTCTCGCCGAGGGTGACCGCGTCGACCTCGAGCAGCACCAGCCAGGCCTCGCCGGCGGGGACGACACGGACCACCTGCCCGGAGAAGCTCGCCGCCGCATCGGCCAGGACGGGTGGCTGGCCCTGGGGGAGCGTCCAGCCCTGCGACACCGTGAACCGTGGTGCGGTCCGGTCGGCGAAGGCCGCGGCCACGTCGGCCTGGGACTCGGTCAGGACGTGCACCGCGAGGCGGTCGCTCCCGGTGAGTGCCGGCCCGGACCGGCCGGATCGCGAGACCGAGAACGACAGCATCGGCGGGTTCGCGCTGACCGAGGCCACGCTCGATACCGTCGCTCCGACGGGTCCCGTGTCGGTCGAGGCGGCGACGATGGCCACGCCGGTGGGGTATCGACGGAAGCCGGCCTTGAACTGGTCGGTGAGTGTGTCGCTCACACCCCCTCCTCTCTCTGTTGGCAGTGACGCTAAAACATCAAGTCCAGTTGAGGTCCAGTCATCCACGGTGTGATCGCTGACTCATCTGGCCGGCCGCGCCTGAGATCATGTGGGCCGCGGAAGTGCTACTTGTTAGACTAGTTGTGCACTTGTCATACAACCCGGGTTGGTCTGCTACGACTTCGAAGCTTTGACCTCGGTCGCCTAATCTTCCCAAAGAACCGCTCTGCCTCACGATCTAAGGAGTCCCTTCGTGGACGTCTCCCCGCTCATCTGGTGGTTGACCATCGGCATCGCCAGTGCCGTGCTGCTCTTCGACGTGCTCGTGA
>NZ_JBHWLY010000184.1:0-1010 GCF_042730435.1 Nocardioides sp. NPDC059952
GCGTGGATGTCGGCCGAGACGCCGCTGCTGTCGCCGGTGATGATGGTGAAGGTGCCCAGGTTGCCGTCGGGCAGCAGGGGGCTGGTGTCCTCCCACAGGCCAGCGGCCAGCAGCGGCCCGGCCGCGTGGATGAACCAGGGATCTTTCTTCTCGTCGATCGGGCTCACCGACCACTCGTAGTAGCCGGCCATGGGGATCACGCACCGGCGCTTCTTGAACGCCGACCGGAAGGCGGGCTTGGTGGCCACCGTCTCGATCCGCGCGTTGATGGTCGAACCCTGCAGGCCCTTGGCCTTGGCCCAGAATGGCAGCAGGCCCCACGCCAGCCGGGTGACCTGCCGGCCTTCGCCCCGGTCCAGGATCACCGAGGCGCGCTGTGTCGGGGCAAGGTTGTAGCTGGGCTGGATCTCGGCCAGGCCGTGGGCAAGGTCAGCCAGCCCCGGCTGGCCGAAGTCGATCACGGGGAGCTGGACGAATCGGCCGCACATGGCCGGAGGGTAGCCCGGCCGGCCGTGCCCGGGGCGTGTAGGGACACCCCGACCCGACAGGGCGAGGTTGCCCGATGGTGTCGGCGGGGCAGGGCGGGCATCCTGACTTCGCCGGATCCGGGGCCTATGGCAGCTCAACCCGGGGGGCGCGTGAGCAGCGCCGCGCCGGCACAGGGTCGACTATGACTCGACTCTGCCCGAACGATTCAGGCAGGTCGCTGGCGCGTTCGCAGGATCTGCGACGGCCGGTCGTATCCTTCCGGCCATGCTTCCCTCGCACGGCTACCAAGGCTTCCGAACCGCCCCGATTCCCTCTGGCTGGGTCCAGACCGGTGAGCGCTGGGCTCTTTGGTACAACGGCCGGGAGACGGCCAGCGTCACGCCCGATGGCGGGCCTGGTGTCCGGCTTTGGATGGAAGGCCAGAAGATGTGGCAGGTGAAGGAAGTGCGCGCCGCCAACGTTCGACAGTCGAAGCGGTACGCCGAGCGCTGGTGTGCAGTCCGGCTGTATCCCGACCTGCC
>NZ_JBHWLY010000185.1:0-1008 GCF_042730435.1 Nocardioides sp. NPDC059952
GGTCAATCGTGGTCGACCGGACCGACAGTTTCGGGCGGGCCGCCAGCGTTGCGAACGAGGGTTTAGAACGCATGACGAACGGGCGTGTCGTGGGTGTTCGATATCGGCCGATTCCGAACACCCCGCAGAGGAACGCGGAACGGGCCCGCCATCTGCTCTCAACGAGAGATAGCGGGCCCGCGGTTGGTGGTCGTTAGGGCCTCGTCCACACGTCGATTCCTACTTTGGCCAGGTTGTCGAGGGATTCGGCAATGCTGACCAGTGCAGCAGCCTGGGCGAGTTGAGCTTGCTGCACCTTGGTCTCGAGCGGGAGCGTGCTGTTGTCGTCCGTGGCCGTCTCGAGCCACGCTTTGGCGTCCTGCAGCGTGGGCGAGATCTTGGGGCGGTTCGCGGTCATGACTGCCCTCACCGGTCCTTGTAGCGAGGGTCGGTGCCCATGGCGAGCAAGTAGCGCAGGTCGGTCTTCCACTCGTCGCCGGCGCCGTAGTTGTCTCGGTCGACCTCTCCGCCGGCGGTGGTGAGATCGGTGACGAGCTGGGTGAGCTGCCCGATCATGGCCTCGGTGGAGTCGGAGGCCTTCGTGTTCTCCTGGCGGGCCTGCAGGGCGTCGGTCAGGGCCTCAAGGATCAGGACGACGTCGTCGAAGTCGGCGGCGTTGATGATGCGGGGCGCCGTGTCGGGATCGATGACACCCTCGGGCCGGCGCAGTGGGCGGTAGAAGGCTTGGAATCGGTCACTGAGGGTTGGGTTGGCGATCTCACCGAGTTGAGTGCTCATGCATCGAGTGTGACCCGGGACACGGGGTTTCCCAATCCGCTGAGAGCGAACAGGCGTTCGAGCCGAGACCAGGGTCAGAAACGGCGAAGCCCGCCATCTCCGGTGAAGGAGATGGCGGGCTCGCCGGTCTAGATCAGCCGCCGGCGTTGGTCAGCTGCCGTTCTCGGTGATCGTGGTGTTCGGGTGCCGCCGGGCGGTGCCCTTGGTCACGTACCGACCGGTGATCGCGCT